>DBFBFY010000053.1:0-28097 GCA_048201615.1 Collinsella sp. | reverse complement strand
CTGGATGTTGGGGCGGAACTTACGGTTGGTGACGCGGTGAGAGTGGCTGATGGAGCGACCGGCAACGGGGTGCTTACCGCAAACTTCGCAAACTTTGGACATAACTGACCCTCCTTGGGCGACAAACGAACATGTCGCGTTAACAAACAAGCCTGAACTATAGCACAGAAGTCGCTCCCTGTGCGCAATCTACACAGAGATATTCCTCTTTTGGCGATAGTGCCCACGCCACGGCCCTGGACGTAGATCCGATTTGCGTGCAGCAGAGGGGATTATGCCAGCTCGTGCGTGCGTTTTCAAGCTCGTCCCACAAATATATATAGGTTTATGGAGCATTGGGCTCCGTTTACGGATTGCTCTGTATTTATGCTCGCAATTAAGCTCGAGGTTGGCTACACTATCCCTTGACCATTAAAGGGGTACGAGATACCCACATGGAATTACATAGCTGCCATGCGAGCAGCCTTTCCTGTGGGTGTCTGGTCCGCTTTAAGCGGTCGGGCATCTATTTTTTTGACTGTGTCAGCAGTCAAGACATGTGAGGAAGGAGATCGATGGGCACGACTTCCCCCAAGGCGGTCATCATGGACGAGACCGCCGTCAATCGAGCGATGACCCGCATCGCGCACGAGATTCTCGAGCGCAACGAGGGCTGTGAAGACCTCGCTCTGGTCGGCATCGTCACGCGCGGCGACCTTCTGGCAAAGAAGCTCGCCGAGGAGATCAAGGAGATCGAGGGCGTCGAAGTTCCGCTCGGCAGCCTGGACATCAGCTTCTACCGCGATGACTATGCGACCAATTTCGCTCCCGCGATCCACGCCACCAACATTCCCTTTAGCGTCGACGGCAAGCGCGTCGTGCTGGTGGACGACATCCTGTACACGGGTCGTACCATCCGCGCTGCTCTGGACGCCGTCATGGACCTGGGCCGTCCGAGCCGTATTGAGCTGGCAGTTCTCGTTGACCGCGGTCACCGCGAGCTCCCCATCTCGCCGGACTTTGTCGGCAAGAACGTTCCCTCGTCGCATGAGGAGAACGTGCACCTATATATGAAGGAAGTCGACGGCCACACCGCCGTCGAGATTAACGACGTCGCGCCGGGTTCCCACGTGGGCTCCGCGCCGCTGGGAGGTGAGTAGTACCGTGGCGTTCAACCATAAGCACCTGATCGACATTACCGAGTACTCCGAAGAGGACATCAAGCTCATCCTCGAGACCGCCAAGGCGTTCTCTGAGGTCAACGAGCGTGCGATCAAGAAGGTCCCCACGCTCAAGGGTAAGACCATCGTCAACATGTTCAACGAGCCCTCGACGCGCACCCGTAGCTCCTTCGAGCTCGCCGAGAAGCGTCTTTCGGCCGACAGCCTCAACTTTGGCGGCTCCTCGACCTCCACGGTCAAGGGCGAGAGCCTCGTCGACACCGTCGAGACCCTCAACGCCTATAAGATCGACTGCATCGTCGTGCGCGATAAGCACGCCGGTGCTCCCTACATCGTCACGCAGAACTCGCCCGCGAGCGTCATCTGCGCCGGTGACGGCAAGCACAACCACCCCACGCAGGCCCTGCTCGACCTGTACACCATCTGGGAGCACAAGGGTGACTTCCACGGTCTGAAGGTCGCTGTCGTCGGCGATATCGCGCACTCCCGTGTCTGCGGCTCGCTGATTCCCGCCCTTAAGATCATGGGCTGCGAGACCTACGCCGTCGCCCCCGGCACGCTGTTGCCGCCGGCGCCCGAGGTCCTGGGCTGCGACCACGTGACGAGCGACCTCGATTCCGTCCTGCCCGAGCTGGACGTCGTCTACATGCTGCGGGTGCAGCAGGAGCGCCTCGAGGGTGCCCCGTTCCCGACCATTCGTGAGTACCACAAGCTCTTCGGTCTGACCAAGGACCGCGAGAAGCTCATGAAGCCCGATGCGATCATCTGCCACCCGGGCCCCATCAACCGCGGTGTCGAGTTCGACTCCTATATGGCCGACCACCCGCAACGCTCCGTCATCCTGGAGCAGGTCTACGCCGGTATCTGCGTGCGTATGGCTATCCTGTATCTGCTGCTTGGAGGTGCCGATAATGGCCTTGCTTCTTAAGAATGCCCACGTCGTCGACCCGTCCGTCGAGCTTGACGGTGTCGTTGACGTCCTGATTGACGGCGACAAGATCGCCGAGGTCGGCGAGAATCTCGCCGTCGAGGGGGCCGAGGTCCGCGACCTTTCCGGCAAGTACCTCGTCCCCGGCCTGGTGGACATGCACGTTCACCTTCGCGAGCCCGGCTACGAGGTCAAAGAGGACATCGAGAGCGGCACCCGCGCAGCTGCCAAGGGCGGCTTTACCGGCGTGTGCGCCATGCCCAACACCGATCCCGTCACCGATAACGGCACTGTCGTGGAGTTCGTCAAGTCCCGCGCTGCCGAGGTCGGCCACTGCCGCGTCTATCCGTCGGGCGCCATGACCCGCGGTCTTAAGGGCGAGGCCATGTCCGAGATGGGCGATATGGTCGCCCACGGCGCCGTCGCCTTCACCGACGACGGTCGCGGCGTGCAGGGCGCTGGCATGCTCCGTCGCTGCATGGACTACGGCAAGATGTTCGGCAAGGTCTTTATGAGCCACTGCCAGGACGAGGACCTGGTCGGCCACGGCCAGATCAACGAGGGCAAGGTCTCGACCCGTCTGGCTCTCGAGGGTTGGCCGGCTGCCGGCGAGGAGCTCCAGATCGCCCGCGACATCGAGATCGCCAAGCTGACCGGTGCCAAGCTGCACATCCAGCACATCTCCACCGCTCACGGTCTCGAGCTCGTGCGTGCCGGTAAGGCCGCTGGCGTCCAGGTGACCTGCGAGGCCACCCCGCACCACATGTTTCTGACCGAGAACGACTTGGACGAGACCTACAACACCTCGCTCAAGGTCAATCCGCCGCTGCGCACCGAGGAGGATGCCGAGGCCATCCGTCAGGGCGTCATCGACGGCACCGTCGACGTTATCGTCACCGATCACGCTCCTCACACCCCGTGGGAGAAGGCCCGTGAGTTCGAGCTTGCGCCCTTTGGTATGATCGGCCTCGAGACCTCGCTGTCGCTCGTACTCACCGAGCTGGTCAACACGGGCAAGATGAGCATGGGCCGCATGGTCGAGCTCATGGCCATCAAGCCGCGTGAGATCCTGGGTCTCGACCAGGTTCAGGTCAAGGCGGGCTCCGTTGCCGACCTGACCGTGTTCGACGCGTCCGCCACCTGGACGGTTGGCGAGGACGGTTACGAGTCGCGCGCCGAGAACTCCGGTTTTGCCGGCCGCACGCTCACCGGTCGTGCCACCGATGTGTTTGTCGGCGGTAAGCAGACGCTTGCCGACGGCTGCATCTGCTAGCATAGCCTTATCGCTTTTGTGCGCGGCGCCCTTGCGGTGCCGCGCTTTCTGTTCGTTTGGACCATGCAACCGCATGGGGGATTGGAGCGTCTATGCCCACACCTTCCACTGCACGCATGCACGACTTCGAGGTCGTCTCGAACCGGGAGATTGCCGACGGCATCTTCTCGCTCGTCATCTCGGCCCCCAAGCTTGCAAGTGCGCTCAAGCCCGGTCAGTTTGTGAACATCGCCGTACCCGGCGATGCATCCTCGCTGCTTCGCGTGCCCCTGAGCTACTACCGCGCCGACGCCGAGGCTGGCACCGTCGAGCTGTGGTACGCCGTCGTGGGCGACGATACCCGTCGTTTGTCCCAGATGGGCCCTGGCTCCACCTCTAACCTGCTGGGCCCCGGTGGCCGTGGCTGGATGGTACCCGAGGGCACCAGGAAGGCCCTGCTCGTCGCCGGTGGCATCGGTGTTCCGCCCGTGCTGTGCCTTGCCGACAAGCTTGCCGAGCAGGGTGTAGCCGTCGACGTGTGCCTGGGCTTTGGCACCGCGTCCAAGGCCGTGGGCGTCGATGAGTTCCGCGCGCTGTGCGATACGGTTAACGTGTGCACCGATGATGGCACGCTGGGCACGCACGGTTTTTGCACCGACCCGGCAGCCGAGCTGCTCGGCGAGGGCGGCTACGACTATGTGGCCAGCTGCGGCCCCGCCGTCATGATGAAGAAGGTCGCCGCCGCTGCCGCCGAGGCCGGCGCGTACTGCGAGGTGTCGCTCGAGCGCATGATGAGCTGCGGCTTTGGCGCCTGCAACACCTGCAATGTCGAGACGGTCGACGGTATGAAGGGTGCTTGCATGTGCGGCCCCGTGTTCGATGCTTCCAAGGTGGTGGTCTTCTAGTGGGTACCGTGAACATGGCCGTCGATTTCGGCGGCGTCAAGATGCAAAACCCCATCAACACCGCAGCCGGTACCTTTGGCTACGGCTGGCAGTTCCAGAACTTCTTTGATGTCTCCCAGCTGGGTGCCATCACCACCAAGGGTTGCGCTGCCGAGCCCTGGCCCGGCAATCCCGCGCCCCGCATGGCCGAGATTCCCGGCGGTATGATCAACTCCGTGGGCCTTCAGAACCCCGGCGTGGCCGCCTTTGCCCGCGAGTCCGGTCCGTGGCTCGAACAGCTGTCCAAGGACGGCTGCCAGGTCATCTGTCAGGTTGCCGGCCACTCCGTTGACGAGTTTGTCCGCGCACTCGAGATGTATGTCGAGCTGTGCCCCTGGGCTGCCGGCTACGAGATCAACGTGAGCTGCCCTAATATCGCCGCCGGCGGTGCCGCCATGGGCTCCACGCCCGAGGGCGCCTCTTCCGTTATGGCTGCCTGCCGCAAGGTGACCGATAAGCCGCTGTTCGTGAAGATGGCTCCGGTCAACGTCGCCGAGATCGCCAAGGCCCTCGAGGCTGCCGGCGCCGACGGCCTTTCAGTCATCAACTCCATCCAGGGCATGGCCATCGACGTCCATACCCGCAAGTCCCGCGTGGCCAAGCCCAAGGGCGGCCTTTCGGGCCCGCTGTGCCACCACATCGCCGTGCGCATGGTCTGGGAGGTTGCCCAGGCCGTCGATATCCCCATCAACGGTGTCGGCGGTGTCATGACCGGCGAGGATGCGGCTGAGTTTATCCTGGCCGGCGCCACCTGCGTGTCGGTCGGCATGGCCAACTTCGTCGATCCGTGCGCTTCGCTCAAGATCGCGCATGAGCTCGAGGCCTGGGCCGAGTCCCAGGGCGTAAAGGACATCAACGAGCTGGTAGGTGCTTTCGAATGCTAGAGACCGATGCCCGCGACCGCGTAATCGTCGCCCTCGACTGCGATCGTGAGCGTGCGCTCGAGCTCGCCCACGAGCTTTCGGGCCATGCCGCCTGGCTTAAGGTTGGTATGACGCTCTATTACGCTGAGGGCCCCGAGATCGTCAAGACCTTTAAGGACCTGGGCTTTAAGGTCTTCCTTGACCTTAAGTTCCATGATATTCCGCATCAGGTTCGCGGTGCCGCCCGTTCGGCCTCGCTTGCCGGTGCCGACCTGCTCTCGGTTCACGGCTTGGGTTCGGGCGCCATGCTCGCTGCCTGCCGCGAGGGTGCCGAGGAGGCGCGCGAGGACCGCGCCAAGCTCGTCGCCATCACCGTGCTCACGAGCATGAATCAGGATGCCTTGAGCGAGATCGGTGTCGAGTCGCCCGTGGCTGAGGAGGCCGCCCGCCTGGCAAAGCTCGCTCAGGCCAACGGCATCGATGGCATCGTGTGCTCGCCGATGGAGGCTCACGACATGCGTGAGCTGCTGGGCCCTGATGCCCTGATCGTGACTCCGGGTGTGCGTCCGGTGGGTGCCGCCCTTGGTGACCAGTCCCGCGTGGCGACGCCTTCCCAGGCTATCGAGCGTGGCGCAAGCCACATTGTGGTGGGCCGTCCCATCACCGGCGCCGACGATCCGGTTGCCGCCTTTGACGCTATTGTCGCTGAGCTGGTCGAAAACGTCGCCTAAAAGATTCCCCTAAGTCACCACTTTTGGGTCTCATTAGCACAAAATAGCCCCTGTGCCTGCGTAAACTTTCCCATCCTTTGTGTGGAATCGCAGGTCAGGGGCTTAACTTTGGGCGCAGTATATTGCACTTTTTGCGGGTATCGTCTAACCTATGGAGCCGCGATTGGGCATTTTGTACGTTCTACGTGCTAAAATGCCAATTATTGAATCAGATATAACCCAACTATTTGGAGGTACGAATGGCACTCCCTCAGCTTACCGATGAGCAGCGTAAGCAGGCTCTTGAGAAGGCTGCTGCCGCACGTCACGCCCGCGCTGAGCTTCGCGAGCAGATCAAGAAGGGCGAGAAGTCCCTCGAGTCCGTGCTCAACTCCGATGACCCCATCGCTTCCCGCATGAAGGTTTCCACCCTCATCGAGTCTCTTCCTGGTTATGGCAAGGCCAAGGCCGCCAAGATCATGGAGGAGCTTGGTATCTCCGCTACCCGTCGCGTCCAGGGCCTCGGCGTCCGTCAGCGCGAGCAGCTCCTCGAGCAGCTGACCAAATAAGTGAGCGCTCAGGATTCCAAGCTCTTTGTGATTTCTGGACCGTCAGGCGCAGGGAAGGGTACGCTCGTCACTCGTGTGCGCGAGCGCCGCTCGAACCTGGGCCTGACGGTTTCGGCTACCACGCGAGCACCACGCAAAGGTGAGGTCGACGGCGTCAACTACTTTTTTCTGACGCGCGAGGAGTTCGACCGCCGCGTGGCAAACGGTGAGTTTGTTGAGTGGGCCGAGGTCCACGGTAACTGCTACGGCACGTTGGTGAGCGAGGTCACATCCAAGCTCGCCTCTGGCGCATCTCTGATTTTGGAGATCGATGTCCAGGGCGCCCTGCAGGTGAAGGAGCGTTTCCCCGAGGCCGTGCTGATCTTTATCAAGCCGCCTTCGCTTGAGGTGCTCCGCGAGCGTCTAGTCGGTCGCGGTACCGAGACGCCCGAGACGATTGAGCTGCGTATGGCAAACGCCGCCGATGAGCTTGCCCTTGCCGACCGCTACGACGACGTCGTGGTTAATGACGATCTCGACCGCGCGACCGATGAGCTCGTTCGCGTTCTCGATATGCATGAAAGGATCTGAGGTCCGTGTCCGTTGTAAAGCCTTGCATTGACGATCTTCTGGAGAAGACCGATCACAACCGCTTCCTGCTCGCTTCGCTTGCCTCCAAGCGCGCCTGCGATATCAATAGCATGCTGCGTGGCCAGCACAACCGCGTGCTTGCCGTCCAGGATGTCGATGACATCACCATCGGGCTTTCCGGTGTCGACACCATCTCGATGGCTATGGACGAGATTGTCGACGGCGACATCTCTTACGACGAGGCCCGTTACGAGAAGGCGCTCGGCCACAAGGTTGCTGAAGCCTAAATGGCGGCTCGCGTCTGCCTGGTCCACTATCACGAGGTTGGACTGAAGGGTAAGAACCGCGCACATTTTGAGCATATCCTCATGGATAACATCAAGGCGGCCTTGGCTGCCTTTTCCGTGAATGCCGTGTCTCGAATTTCCGGTTATATCCTCGTGACCTTTAACGAGCATCAGGCCGACGAGGCGGCGCGTGTCATTCGCACCGTTCCCGGCGTTGCTCGTGTGTCTTTGGCGTATCACACCAATCGCGACCCTCAGGAGTACTGTGCCGCCGCCGTGAAGGCGCTGCGCGAGTTTGGTTCCTTCGATTCGTTTAAGGTGCACGCCAAGCGCTCCAATACCGATTATGAGCTCACCTCGATTGACATCAATCGTCAGGTGGGCGAGGTGCTGTGCGAGGCCTTCCCCGATAAAAAGGTTCAAATGCACGACCCCGATGCGATGGTGCACGTACTGGTGGTCCAGGGTAGCGTTTATGTGTACGCGCGCTCCGAGCGCGGCGTGGGCGGTCTGCCGGTGGGTTCTGCCGGCAAGGTCGTGACGCTGCTGTCGTCGGGTATTGATTCTCCGGTGGCAACCTGGATGCTCGCGCGTCGCGGCGCGGTGTGCGTGCCGGTACATTTCTCAGGTCGTCCGCAGACGCCCGACACGAGCGAGTATTTGGTGCAGGACATCATCCGTGCGCTTGAGCCGGGTGTCCAGATCGGCCGCCTGTACGTGGTGCCGTTTGGCGACTGCCAGCGTGAGATTTCGGTCACCTGTCCCAGCAACCTGCGCGTGATCATGTATCGCCGCATTATGTATTCGGTTGCCGAGCGCATTGCACACATCGAGGGCGCCAAGGCCATCGTGACGGGCGAATCGCTTGGACAGGTTGCCTCCCAAACGCTTGAGAATATCATGGCCGTTAACGAGGCCGTGAAGATTCCCGTGTTCCGTCCTCTCATCGGTTCGGACAAGCAGGAGATCATCGCGCGCGCCGAGGAGATTGGTACGTTCGATATCTCGACTGAGGCCGCTCCCGACTGCTGCACGCTGTTTATGCCGCGTCGTCCCGAGACGCACGCTAAACTCGATGCCGTGCATGAGGCCTGGGAGTTGTTCGATCACGAGGAGATGATCGAGCGCCTACTCAAGCAGACTGAGTACATCGACTTCGAAAGCAACACGTATAAGGCCCCCAAGACCTTAAAACGCAAACATTCGGAGCTTGCTCCGCGTGAGATTTACCAAGATCACGAGTAAATTTGTGCATAGACCGACGATGCGCCTGCATCGTCGGTCTTTTGCTATCTGGGCTTTTTGCGGCTAAGTGTTCATTTGCTGACGTGTGCCTGAATAAATGGACAGATTTGTGCAAGGTTTTGGTCGGCTTTTGGTTTGACCGCGAAAACCGGTTTTGGAGAATGGCTGTTGCAGGACTCTTTTCCTGACACGATGGTGTTGGGAGGTTTTGCTATGGCGCAGCGCGAACAACACGAACGGGTCAAAAAGATGGACCGCTGGGCGGACAAGCTGCTCGGTCACAAGGCAGTGGTGATGGCGATACTGGTCGTCATTGCGATGGCGAGCGGCTTGGCGATGGCGAACCTTGGCGGCGGTACTGGCGGCGTGTCGTTTGAGCGCACTGATGGTTCGGGCTCGTTAGTGGAGCCGGGATCCGGCGATGCCTCGAGCGGAAAGACATCCGAAGGCTCTTCGTCTAAGGCGTCTGCCGCGGCAGAGGTTTATGTCGATGTTGATGGTGCCGTTGTGTCGCCCGGTGTATATCGCGTCAAGGACGGCGCGCGGGTGGCTCAGGCGATAGATGCCGCCGGCGGGCTGGCGCCCGAGGCAGACGTTACGGGGCTCAATCGGGCATCCAAGGTCGTCGATGGGCAGAAGATTCACGTTCCAACGGTGGGGGAGCAGCAGGCGTCCATTGCGGAAGCCGGTGTTGATGGTGGGGCTTCCGCATCATTGGGCGTGAGTGGCGCAACGGGCCTAGTCAACATCAATACGGCAAGCGCGGCAGAGCTGCAGACGCTCTCGGGCATCGGTCCCTCCATGGCACAGTCGATTATCGATGAGCGTACAAAGAACGGTGCTTTTGCCTCGGTTGACGATCTGATGCGTGTGTCGGGAATCGGCGAGAAGAAGCTTGCCAAAATCAAAGATTGCATCTGCGTATGAGTGCGACCGAGCGCGAACATGTGATGCCTCCGCGGCCCCTGATGCCGTGGACGATGGCCCTGTGTGCCGGCATGTGCATGAGCTGCGCCTTGGTGCTCAACGTGGCCGCTGATGCGCTGCTGAGGGAGCAGGCGCCGGCGGTCGGGCTGCTATGGGCCATTCCCGTTGCGGCGGCGGTATTCGTTGTGCTGGCTCAATCTTGTGCGCGGCTTGCCCCTTGGAAGCGGTGGCTGTATGCCGCGTCCGTCGGTCTCGTGGCGGGAGCGGTCGTCTCGGCGTGGTGGGCTGCGGGCGCGCTCAACGCCTCGAAGGCGCTCGACGGTCGAGCGGCAAGCAGCCTTGAGTTTGTCGTGCAGGGTGATCCATCCATAAACGACGACGTGTATTCCTATACCTGCGAGGCACGCGCGGACGGTAAGAACTTGGCAACGGTTCGCCTATCGTGTGACCGCGAGCTCAAGGTCGGGGCGCACGCGCGTGTTATCGGTCGCGTTTCACGTTTTGAGAACGATGCGTATGGACGATCGCGCGTGCTCCGAGGCGAGGTACGTAAGGTTAAAGTCGTTCGGATTTTGTCGGTCGATGAGGACTCTCCGGGGCCGCTTCTTCGGATGCGAAATGGGCTGCTTGCGTCCATCGCGCCTGCGACCGACCCGGCGCGTGCACTCATAGCCGGTGTCGCCTGCGGTCGTTCGGCCGAGCTGCGCGCCCAGCCGGCGGGCGACTGGTTTTCGGTGACGGGAACGGCGCATCTTATCGCCGTCTCGGGCAGCCATTTGGCTATCGTGGGGTTTGTAATCGAGGGTGTATTGCAAAAGACTCGGTGCTCACGTGGTCTTCAGCGGGCGATATTGGCGATAACGCTTGTGGGCTACGTTGCCTTTACGGGCGCGTCTCCCTCGGCCGTGCGCGCGTGCTGCATGGTGTTCGCGACGCTTGTCGTAAACGGCGCGGGGCGTCGCCGGCACGGACTTTCGGCACTCTTCGTAACCATGTCCATCTTTGTGCTGCTGCGGCCGACGGTTCTGTTCGAGATGGGCTTTCAGCTTTCATGTGCCAGCGTCTTAGCCATTCTGTGCGTTTGCCCCTATGCGACCTACGCTTTGGGTGAGCTTAGTGTTCCGTCGGGCGTTGCCGGCATGCTTTCCGTCACGCTGTGCTCGCAACTGGCGACACTTCCCATTACCATTCCTGCCTTCGGTACGTTCTCGCTCATTGCTCCGCTGGCAAATGCGGTCCTCGGTCCGGTGGTGAGCGTACTGCTCGTCGTGTCGATCGTGCTGGTTCCCTTTTCGCTCGTGGCGCCGTTGCGGACTTGGGCGCTCGTTGTGCCCATGATTGCCGCCCGTTGCGCGCTGTTCTTTGAGCAGCTGTTTGCCGCCGTGCCGGGTGCATCCGTGAGCGTGCCGCCCGATAGCATGTGGATTTACCTAGTGCCGTGTTTGCTGGCGGTTCTGCTGGTCTGGTGGCCGCGTCCCCGTGCACGTCCTATGGCGGTGGGGCTTGCATGCCTGGTGCTCTTGGCTGCGATTCCGTACGCCTACTGGGATCGATTCGCTCCGCCTTCGGTGACGGTGCTCGATGTGGGCCAGGCCGATGCGATTCTTATTCGCCAGGGCGGCGCAGTGGCGCTCGTCGACTGCGGGCTCGACGAGCGCGTGGTGGCGGCGTTGGTTCGCAATAACGTGCACCATATCGATGCCGTCTTTGTGACGCATTGGGATGAGGACCACTGGGGTGGTCTGCCTGCCGTGCTCGAACAGTTTTCGGTCGGAACGATTGCCGTGGCGGCGGATGCGCTGGATGATGCTCCTGCCGAGGTATTGAACCGACCTGGCGTGGAGTATCGGCAGGTGTGCCGTGGGGATACGGTCGACATCGGCTCTTTTTGCGCCCGCGTGGTGTGGCCATTCGAGTCCGTGGATGGCGAGGGAAATGAGGACTCACTTGTCCTGTTGCTCTCTTATGTTCAGGAAGGCAAGGGCCTGCGCATACTCCTCACCGGTGATGCCGAGCTTGACCAAGAACGGGAATTCGTGCAGGAAGTGGGGGATATCGATGTCCTTAAACTTGGGCATCACGGCTCTAAGGTTTCAGTTGATGGTGAGTTGCTGGACGTCCTGAAGCCCGAGCTTTCCCTCGCGAGCGCGGGCGAGGGGAATCGATACGGCCATCCGTCCGATGCCTGCATCGATGCCGTTAAGGAAGCGGGCGGCGTGTTCGCGTGCACCATCGAACACGGAGACATTACCGTCACGCCGACTGCGAATGGCTTTGCGATGCGATGCCAGCGACCGTGACGACGTCGTTGGCGTGTGGTGGGCCCCTGGGCTAGAATGGCACGGAACGAATACGAAGGCCTGCGGGAGGGGAGCGCAATGTCCGAAACCGGTCTGCTGCCGGCATATCTGATTGTCGGTACCGACGGAGTCAAGCGCGATCACGCCGTCTCGCGTATGAAAGCGCGTCTGGAAAAGTCGGGTATGGTTGAGTTCAACCTCGACGAGCGCGACATGACCAAGGACCCCGATATCGAGTCCATTATCGGATCGCTTAACACCTTTCCGATGGGCAGCGAGTTTCGCCTGGTAATCCTTGACGGCTGCTCAAAGCTCGCCAAGGCGGTCTCGGAGCCGCTCGTCGAGTATCTGGCGAGTCCCAGCCCCACAACGGTCTGCCTCATCATCGCCGACTCGCTTGCCAAGAACACGCGCCTGTATAAGGCGATCGTCAAGATCGACAAGAAGGCTGTGATCGATTGCTCCGGCACCAAGCGCTGGGAGCTACCGCGCCGCGTGCAGCAGATGGCGACGCAGCACGGCAAGTCGATCTCGACGGCGGCCGCCGAGGAGCTCGTCTCGCGTTCGGGTGAAAACACTCGCATGCTCGATAACGACTTGGCTAAGCTTGCTCAGATGGTCGAGGCGCCCCAGATTGAGCTTGCCGATGTGGAGCGCTGGATTGTGCGCACTGCCGAGGTTCAACCCTGGGACTTTCTCAATGCGGTCTCAGCCCGTGACATGCGACGCTCGCTCGAGCTTTTCAATCTATTGCCCGCTAAGAGCTACGTGTGGACTTATACATTGCTGTGCGGCCGCATCCGCGAGCTGATCGTCGCCAAGGCGCTCGATGCGCGCGGTCAGGGTCGTGAGCTGGCCGCAACACTTAAGCTCCAGTCCTGGCAGGTCAAGAATCACCTGACCTGGGCACGTCGCTTTTCGATGGCAGAGCTCGTTGCCGCGCTCGAGGGCGCGGTCGATGTGGAGCTCGCACTGAAGGGTTCGGCCGATTCTCAGACCGCGCTTTTGCTCTGGATTACGAACATCTTGAGAAAATCGTGATGATACCTGCCTATTTGACAAATTCGTTCTATCCCTTTGAGGGGGAGCGTGCTATAGTAGGCGCTTGCATGACCTCACCGTGTCTCAGAGGTGTCATACATTTTTTGCAAGGAACTCGAAAGGAACTCCAGAAGTGGCAAACATCAAGTCTCAGAAGAAGCGTATCCGCACCAATGAGGCAGCTCGCATGCGTAACAAGGCTGTCAAGTCCGAGCTCAAGACGCTGACCAAGCACGTCCAGTCCGCCGTCGCCGAGGGCGACGCCGAGAAGGCCCAGGCTGCCCTCAAGACCGTCACCAAGCGTCTCGACATGGCTGCCGCCAAGCATGTTATCCACAAGAACCAGGCTTCCAACCGCAAGTCCGGTCTTGCCAAGCTCGTGAACAGCATCAACGCCTAAGTTGTAAATTTCACACCACACAGATTACGCGCATAAATGGAGCCTGTTTTATGGAACAGGCTCCATTTTTTGTACCGCTCGGGTAAGATAGTCCGCATGAATACTTCAATTGACATTTCCCACATCCGCAACTTCTCAATTGTTGCGCACATCGACCATGGCAAGTCCACGATCAGTGACCGCATTCTCGAGCTCACCCATACCGTCGACGAGCGCGACATGGAGTCGCAGCTGCTCGACACCATGGATATCGAGCGCGAGCGCGGCATTACGATCAAGTCCAATGCCGTCCGCGTTTCCTATGACGCCGACGATGGCGAGACGTATCAGTTCAACCTGATCGATACGCCGGGCCACGTTGACTTTACCTACGAGGTCTCGCGCTCGCTGGCAGCCTGTGAGGGCGCGGTGCTCGTTGTCGACGCCACGCAGGGCGTCGAGGCGCAGACCGTCTCCAACGCGACGCTCGCTATGAACGCCAATCTGGATATTGTTCCTGCCATCAACAAGATTGACCTGCCCTCGGCCCATCCCGACGAGGTCAAGACCGAGATCGAGGATGACCTGGCGATTCCCGCCGATGATGCCGTGTGCGTGTCGGGCAAGACCGGCGAGGGTATTCACGATCTGCTAGAGTCCATCGTCTTTTTGATCTCTCCGCCTAAGGGCGATGCAAATGCTCCGCTCAAAGCGCTCATTCTGGATTCGTACTTTGACGAGTATCGCGGCGTGGTGGCCACGGTGCGCGTCTTTGACGGCTCCATCAAAAAGGGCGATACCCTGCGCATGATGCAGGCAGAGGGCGACTTTTTGGTCGACGGCGTGGGTGTCAAGCGTCCTGCCGAGACCCCGGTTGACGCGCTGACGGTTGGCGAGGTCGGCTACGTGGTCACGGGCCTGAAGGACCCCGAGGCCGTTCGCGTGGGCGACACCCTTACCTGGGCGTCGAACCCCTGCCCCGAGCCGCTTCCTGGTTACCGCGAGGCCAAGCCCATGGTCTATACGGGCCTGTTCCCGATCGATAACAAGGACTACGAGAACCTGCGTGACGCACTCGATAAGCTGCACGTCAACGACCCGTCGTTGGTGTGGGAGCCCGAGACCTCGGTGGCGCTCGGCTTTGGCTTCCGCGTGGGCTTCCTGGGCCTGCTGCACATGGAAGTCGTTAAGGAACGCCTGGAGCGCGAGTTCAACTTGGACCTCATTGCCACGAGTCCCTCGGTCGACTATCACGTCTACAAGACCGACGGCGAGATGATCGATGTCCGCAGCCCGCAGGACCTTCCCGAGGCCACGCGCATCGAGCGTATCGAGGAACCCTACCTCAAGGCAAAGATCATCTGCCCGCCTGAGTACACGGGCGCCGTCATGCAGCTCGCCATCGAGCACCGCGGCGTTACGACCGACATGATCCACCTGACGAGCAAATCGGTCGAGATGCGCTTCGATATGCCGCTTGCCGAGCTCATCTTGGACTTCTTTGACCAGCTCAAGAGCCGCACTAAGGGCTATGCCTCGCTCGACTACGAGTTCAACGAGTATCGTCCTTCCGAGCTTGTGAAGCTCGATATCTTGCTTTCGGGCGATGAGGTGGACGCGCTGTCGTTTATCGTGCACAAGGACAAGGCCTATGGCCTGGCCCGCGGTCTGTGCGACAAGCTCAAGGAGATCATCCCGCGTCAGCTGTTTGAGGTGCCCATCCAGGGTGCTATCGGCAACAAGATCATTGCCCGCTCCACCGTCAAGGCGCGTCGCAAGGACGTGCTTGCCAAGTGCTACGGCGGCGATATTTCGCGTAAGCGCAAACTGCTCGAGAAGCAGAAAGAGGGCAAGAAGCGCATGAAAGCCATCGGCTCGGTCGAGGTCCCGCAGGAGGCCTTTATGGCGATTCTCAAGGTGGACGAGTAGGCCTATGGCGCTTTCCGAATACAGCGAGCGGTTGCTGGGCGCCTATGCCGAGCAACCGTTCCTTATGGCTCCCATGGCGGGCGTGACCGACCCTGCCTACCGCATCATGTGCCGCCGCCGCGGTGCCAACCTTGCCTACAGCGAGATGGTGAGCGTGGCAGGCCTTGCCTATGCCAGCAACAAAACGTGGCGCCTGGTGCTGCCGGCCGACGAGGAGCAGCAGATTTGTGTGCAGCTCTTTGGCTCCAAGCCCGATCAGTTTGCGAGTGCCGTCGCCGCCGTCGAGGAGCGCGTTGGCGATCGCCTGTCGCTCATCGATATCAATATGGCATGCCCCGCCCGCAAGGTCGTTACCAAGGGCGAGGGCTCGGCGCTCATGCGCACGCCCGATTTGGCCGAGAAGATCGTCGAGGCCACGGTGGGTGCGGCGCACGTGCCCGTGACCGTAAAGATCCGCAAGGGCTTTTACGCCGAGGACCGTAATGCCGCGACGTTTGCCCAGATGCTTGAGGGCGCAGGGGCTGCCGCAGTCGCCGTGCATGGTCGTTGCGCTACGCAGCTCTACACGGGCCAGGCGGATTGGTCGATCGTCGATGAGGTCGCAGATGCCGTCGAGATTCCCGTGATCGGTTCGGGCGATGTGTTCTGCGCCGAGGATGCCGCGGAGCATCTGCGCAACTCGGGCGCCAGCGCGGTGTTTATCGCGCGCGGTATCTACGGGAACCCGTGGGTGTTTGGCGATGCTCGCGCCCTTGCGCTCGATGGCATACCGGTGCCGGTTCGCAGCTCCGTCGAGCGCCTGGACGCCCTGCGTGAGCACCTAACGCTGACACATGAGCTCCTGCCGCTCATGGCGCGTGCCCGTACGTACGCAAGCTGGTACTTAAAAGGCATGCCCCATGCCGCCGCTTGGCGTGCCCATGTGGTGCGCTGTTCCACTTACGAGGAATTTATGGCGCTGGTTGATGAGATCGAGCGCGATGTGGTGGCCTGCGAGACTGCCCTTGCCGCCGGCGAATCGGTGCCCCCTCATCCGCTGGAGGCTTAAGGGTGGCCGTTACCGCGCTGTACGTGCACGTTCCGTTTTGCGCCCAAAAGTGCCGGTACTGCGACTTTGATTCGCGCAGTTTTGCTCCATGCGACCCGAGCGCTGCGCTCGATGCCTATTTTGAGCAGTTGTTCGCGCGCCTCGATGCTTTTGGCAAGGCTGGGGCCCTTGGCCAAATCCGCACCGTCTATGTTGGCGGCGGTACGCCGTCGCTGGCGGGGGAGCGCCTTGTGGAGTTGGCGCGGCGTATTCGTGCGTGGTGCGCCCCTGTTGAGTTTACCTGTGAGGCCAATCCCGAATCGCTGACCGCCGAGCTTGCCGCTGCGCTTGCCAAGGTTGGTGTCACACGCATCTCTCTGGGCGTGCAAACGCTCGATAACGCCGAACTTACCGCCATCGGCCGCATTCACGATGCCGATCGGGCGCTCGCTGCCATCACGACGGTTAAGGACGCTGGGCTCGATGTGTCGTGTGACCTGATGTGTGGTCTTCCCGGGCAGACCGCCGTAAGCTGGCAGTGCACGCTCGATGGCGTGCTGGCGGCGGCTCCGCATCATGTGTCGGTCTACCCGCTCACGCTCGAGGAGGGGACGCCCCTTTATCGCATGGCGTGCCGTGACGAGTCGCTCGAGCCTGATGAGGATTTTCAGGCCGCATGCATGGACGTGGCACGCGAGCTCCTGGGTGCCGCCGGCTATCACCCGTATGAGGTGGCGAGTTACGCGCTCGACGGCCATGAGTGCGCCCATAACATTGCCTACTGGACCGGACGGGGCTACCTGGGCCTGGGTCGTTCTGCCGCGGGCATGCTCGACGCCGAGGATTTCGACTGTCTTGCGGGTTTGTTCCCCGGCGTGTCTTCTCGAGGCGATGCGTACCGCGTGCGTCTGGTGCAACGTGACGATGACGCGACGGCGTTCGAGGCCGAATATCTCTCGCAGCGCGAGGCCGCGGCCGAAGACCTGATGCTTGCTTGCCGCATGACGCGCGGTGTCGCGTCCGACCTGTTGGTTCGCGCGGTTCGTGTCATCCCAACGGGCGAGCTGGCAGCTGCCTGCGATCGCGCGCTCGAATTGGGTCTTGCCACTTGGGTGCCCGAGACGCTCGGGGTCCATGAGGGACCCTTCACTTCGGCAGATGTCGTCGCGGGCCATGTTCGAGCTCGTCTGGCGCCGACACACCTGGGCTGGCTCGATGGAAATGTTCTGTTCGAGCTGTTTTGGGATCTAGCTTAGGCCGCTCGGGTAGAATTACCGGAATATATACGCTGCTGTGAGCAGGAGGTTGCCGCGCATGGCGACGATGAACGAAAAAGATTACTACGAGATTTTGGGTGTCTCCAAGGACGCCACCTCGCGTGATATTCAAAAGGCCTTCCAGCAAAAGGCCCGCAAGCTCCATCCGGACGTCAACAAAGAGCCGGATGCCGAGGAAAAGTTTAAAGAGGTTTCCGAGGCCTACGCCGTGCTTTCGGATGAGCAAAAACGTGCGCGCTACGACGCCATGCGTTCTGGCAATCCCTTTGCCGGTGCTCCTACGGCTTCGCCCTATGGTGGCAGCTACGCCGGCAGCACGGGTTATGGCAATCCTTTTGAGGGCGGCTTTCCCTTTGGTGGCGCCTGGGGCCAGCAGCGTCGTGGACAGGCTGCCTACAATCCCGAGAACGGCGCCAACGTGGTCGTCGATATCAAACTTGACGCCAAGGAGGCCAAGGGCGGTGCCCGCAAGACCGTCCGCTACACGCGCTTCGATACGTGCGGACATTGCGGCGGCTCGGGTTCTGTCTCCTCCGAGCATGCCCATACCTGCCCAAGCTGTGGCGGCCGCGGCCACATCGACGTCGACCTGTCCTTCCTGTTTGGTGCGGGTACGTTCCAGTCGGTCTGCCCCGAGTGCGGCGGTTCCGGTAAGGTCGTGGCCGACCCCTGCCCCGATTGTGGTGGCAGCGGTCGTACTCGCGCAACCTCCGAGCAGACGATTGAGTTTCCTGCCGGCACGCACGATGGCGACGAGGTCCGCATTAGCGGCATGGGACATGCTGGCACCAACGGTGCCGCGGGCGGCGACTTGGTCGGCCGCGCCCATGTTGAAGCCGAGCGCTTGGAAGGCAAAGCTCGTACCGGTTTTTACCTGATGGGCATCGTGGCGCCGTTTTTGGTGCTGTCGGCCATTTCGGGCGTGTTCTCGGCCTTTGCCGTGATGTGCTTTATTCCGTTTACCATGGGCCTGTTTATGGTGCTTTCGGACGGTGTGCTTCATCGTAGTCTGCTGTGGTGGAAGCGCGGTGCGATGCAGTTTGCCAACGGTTTTGCCAACGGCTTCATGTTCGCGCTCGTGTCAGTTTGGTTCGCGAGCTGCTCGCAACGGGCCATGCTTTCGCCGTACCAAATGCAATAACATCAAACCCTCTGTTTGCGGCCAGCCCAGCTTGGGTATAGGACGCACTGTGACAATAATGAAAGTCGGAAGGATTCGGTCGTGTCGGAAAATAGGGATTACTACGAGGTGCTTGGCGTCGACAGGGATGCCGACGCGCGGACGATTAAGCGCGCGTTTCTAAAGAAGGCCCGTACCGTACACCCGGACGTTTCGGACGACCCCGAGGCCGAGGCCAAGTTCAAGGAGCTCAACGAGGCCTATTCCGTTCTTTCCGATGAGCAGAAGCGTGCTAATTACGACCGTTACGGCACCGCCGACGGTCCTGGTGGTTCGGGCTACGTCGATATCAACGATATCTTTGGTGGCATGGGCATGGACGACTTGTTCTCGTCGTTCTTTGGCGGCGGTGCCGGCGGTGGCGCCCGCAGCCGTCGTGAGCGTCGTCGCGGACGCGACATGGCCATCTCGCTTTCGGTGACGCTCGAGGAGGCGGCGCTCGGCTGCAAAAAGACGATCAGCTATGACCGCCTTGCTCCTTGCGAGGACTGCAATGGAACCGGTAGGGCAGAGGGCGCACAGGAAAAGCAGTGCGGCCGCTGCCACGGTACGGGCTACGTCACGACGGTTCAGCGTTCGTTCTTGGGCCAGGTTCAGTCTTCCTCGCCTTGTCCCGACTGCCATGGCGAGGGCACGGTTATCGACCATCCCTGTGAGACCTGCGACGGTCAGGGCCGCACGCCTTCGCATGAGAAGATCGACATCGATATTCCCGCCGGCGTTTCGACCGGTCGCCAGCTGCGTGTGGGCGGCTTTGGCGAGGCCGGCCTTCGCGGCGAGCCCTCGGGCGACCTGATTGTCAACGTGCGTGTTGCCGACCATGAGCGCTTTAAGCGCAACGGTGACGACCTGTACCTCGTGAGCGATATCTCGATTGCACAGGCTGCGCTCGGCTGCGAGATCGAGGTCGAGGGCATTATGCCCGACGAGGTCGTTAAGGTGACGGTTCCCGCCGGCGCCCAGTACGGCGACACCGTGAGCGTCAATAATTACGGCATGCCGCGCATTGGCGGTGGCGGTTCGCGCGGCCGCCTGATCGTGCAGCTGCGCGTGGTCGTTCCCACCAATCTTTCCAATAAGCAGCGCGAGCTGCTCCGTGCTTTTGCCGATGAGATGGGCGATGACGTCGCTTCCGGTAAGAAGTCGGTGACCGACCGTATCAAGAGTGCCCTCGACGATATCCTCGATTAAGGAGCCCGCGTGCTCGCACCCCATATTTCCGTCGTCAACCTCGGCTGCCGTGTCAACCGGGTTGAGTCTGACCGTATCACTGCCGATCTTATGCGCCTGGGCTTTGCTATTGTGGAGCCCCAGGATGCCGATCTGATCGTTATTAACACCTGTGCCGTTACGGGCGAGGCCGAGGCCAAGACCCGTAAGGCCGTCCGTCATGCGCTGGCTTATCCAAACGAGCCCTATGTGGTCGTGACCGGATGCGTGGTCAATCTGCACCCCGAGGAGCTGCTGGAGCTTTCGGACCGCGTGATCGCCGAGCCGTCCAAGATTGATGTTGCCGAACGCGTCTGCGAGGTGCTGGGCGTTGAGTCCGATAGCGTTCCCGCCTGCAGCGATGGCGAGGTGGTCGATGCGCTCGGTCGCTCTCGCCTGGGCGTGAAGATTCAGGACGGCTGCAACCATCGCTGCACCTATTGCATTGTGTGGAAGGCACGCGGCCCCGAGCGCTCCGTGCCCGTTGAGTCCGTGCTCGAGCAAGTTCGCGAGGCCCAGGAGGCCGGCGTGCCCGAGGTGGTGCTGACCGGTGTGAACCTGGGCGCCTACGATGGCAAGAGCGCGACCGACGAGCATGTCGAAATCGATGAGCTGCTCGAGGCCATCATGGAGCGCACGTCTATCCCGCATGTGCGCATTTCCTCGGTCGAGCCCATGGATATCTCTGAGCGCCTGCTTAAGGTTATGGCGCGCTTTCCGCAGCGTATCGCCCCGTTTTTGCACCTGCCCGTGCAGTCCGGCTGCACGGCGACCCTGCATCGCATGGGCCGTCCCTATAGTGCGGAGGCCTTTGAGGACACGGTGCGTATGATTCGCGCCAATCTGCCGCAGGCGTCACTTTCTTGCGACGTTATTGTCGGCTTCCCTGGCGAGACGGACGAGGAGTTCGAGGAGTCGCTGGCGCTGTGCCGCCGTGTGGGTTTCTCGCGTATGCACGTGTTCCGCTACAGCAAGCGTCCCGGTACCCTTGCTGCCGACATGCCCGACCAGGTTCCGCCCGAGGTTATGGCCGAGCGCAGCCGCCGTATGCGGGCCGCTGCACAGGAGCTCGCTATTGCCGACGCTCGCCGTCGCGTGGGCACGGTCGAGCGTGCCGTGCTCGAGTATGGCGACAACCTGACGCTCGGCTCGTTCCATCATGCCCGTCTTGACGATACCTGTGGACTTACAGCCCCGTGCCTGCTCGATGTTGCTATCATCGGAGTCGATGATTCCGGCTTGGTCCATGCACGCAGGGAGGTTCATGGAAGCCTCGAAGATTAGACTTACCGTTCCCGAGGGGATTGATCCCTCGCGCGTTTTGGGCGCCGGCGACGGCGTCCTTCGTGCGCTCGAGAGTTTGGTTCGCGCTCATGTGGTCGCCCGTGGCGATAGCATCTCCGTGAGCGGCGACCCGGACGAGGTCGAACTCGTGGCGCGCTTTTTCGAGCACGCTTTTCGCGAGGCGGCCGCCGGGCGCACGCTGTCTGCCGACGATGTCTCTCGCTGCCTGGCCGTCTTGCGCGACGGTGAGCACGAGGCTACGTCGCTTCGCGATGACGTGCTGCTTTCGTATCGCGGCCGCGTCATTCGCCCCAAGACGCTCGGGCAAAAGCACTATGTGGATGCCATCCGCTCGCATACCATCACGTTTGGCTTGGGTCCTGCCGGTACTGGTAAGACCTATCTGGCTATGGCGCTCGCCGTTGCCGCGCTCAAGCGTCACGAGGTGGGCCGTCTGATCTTGACGCGTCCGGTTGTCGAGGCGGGGGAGAATCTGGGCTTTTTGCCCGGCACCCTCGAGGAAAAGATCGATCCCTACATGCGTCCGCTCTATGACGCCCTTTTTGACATGATGGATCGCGAGCGCACTGATGAGCTTATGGAGCGCGGCGTGATCGAGATTGCCCCGCTTGCCTACATGCGCGGCCGCACGCTGAGTGATGCCTTCGTGGTGCTCGACGAGGCGCAAAATACCACGCCCGAGCAGATGAAGATGTTCCTGACACGCCTTGGGTTCAACTCCAAGTTCGTGATTACCGGCGACCTGAGCCAGCGCGACCTGGTGGGTCGTCGCGGCGGTCTTGCTGACGTTGAGCAGATTTTGGGCCGTGTCGACGATGTGGCGTTTGCACACCTGGAGCGCGCCGACGTGGTGCGCCATGCCTTGGTGGGACGTATCGTCGAGGCATACGATACTTATGATGATGTGCGCGAGAAGCGCGTACGTGACCGAAAGGAGTCCCGTTGAGTGTATTGATCAGCAACGATGCCGAGCTCGATACGCTGCTCGACGCGCAGGAGGTGGAGCACATCTGCGAGGTTGTGCTTGCCGCCGAGGGCGTTGAGCGTGAAGTCGAGATTTCCCTTTCGTATGTCGACGAGGACGAGATGCACGAGCTCAACCACGAGTGGCGCGGTATCGACCGCACCACCGATGTGCTCTCGTTTGAATGCGACTCGGCCTTTGACGAGGATATTCCCGCCGATGAGACGCTCGAGCTCGGCGATATTATCTTGGCCCCGCAGGTTATTGCCCGTCAGGCCCCCGGTTTTGGCAATAGCCCCGCTGACGAGTGCCGTCTGATGCTCGTACACGGAATGCTGCACCTGCTGGGCTATGACCACATCGAGGACGACGAGGCCGAGGTCATGGAGGCCCGCGAGGACGCCATCCTGCGCGATCTGGCGCTCGAGCGCGGCGAGGACCCTAAGCTAGTCCACGTCGGCCCCATCACCAACCACGCCCACGACTAGGAGCCGTCTATGATTCCCGGATCGAACAAGGACCATCCGTCCTTCTTAAAGTCGTTTTCCTACGCCATGGAGGGCTTCGTCACCGCCGTCAAGACCGAGCGCAACATTAAGGTCATGCTCGTTGCGGGCGTGTGCACCGTCATTGCCGGCTGCGTCGTGGGGCTCGACATTGCCGAGTGGGCCACGATTATCATCTGTTGCGGCCTGGTGATTCACGGCGAGCTGTGCAACACCGCTATGGAGGCCATCGTCGACCTGGCGACCCAGGAGCTCCATCCGCTGGCCAAGCGTGCGAAGGACATCGCCGCCGCTTCCGTATACATACTTTCCATCACCGCCGCGATTGTGGGCGTGCTGGTATTTGCCCACGCGCTCGGCTTTATTTAGAAGGGGATTCCCATGTCCGACAATATGCAGCCTACCGATGAAGTTTTGGATGACGAGGTCCTTGACGCGGTGGATACCGAGGAGCTCGAGGATGTCGAGGAGTTCGACCCGTTTGAGGGCATGAGCGACGAGGAACTCGACTCCCTGTGCGACGAGGACGACGGTCCTATGGGCTTTGGCGACGTGGAACCCGGTTTCCGCAGCGGCTTCGTGGCCCTGGTCGGTCGTCCCAACGCCGGCAAGTCCACGCTGCTTAATGCCTGCTATGGCAAAAAGGTCGCCATCACCTCGCCGGTGGCACAGACGACCCGCCGCCGCATGCGCGCCGTCGTCAACCGTCCCGGCTACCAGCTGGTCTTTGTCGATACCCCGGGTATTCATAAGCCCAAGGACGGCCTGGGGTCCGAGCTCAACAAGAGCGCACTGTTCGAGTTGAACGATGTCGACGTCGTCGCGTTTTTGATTGATGCCACCAAGCCCATCGGCAGGGGAGACGCCTGGGTTGCCGAGCGTGTCAGATGCGCTCGTTGCAAGAAGGTCCTGGTGCTCACCAAGGCCGATGAGGCCGACCCCGCACAGGTCATGGAGCAGCTTAAGGCTGCCCACGAGCTTATGGAATATGACGACGAGATTGTGACGTCGTCGGTTAAGAACTTCAACGTCGATGCCTTTATAGAGACCGTTGCGCACTTTTTGCCTGAGGGTCCGCGTTGGTTCCCCGAGGACATGGGTACTGACGCTTCCGATGAGACGCTCGTTGCCGAGTTTGTGCGCGAGAAGGTCTTGCGCCGCACCCGTGATGAGATTCCGCACTCCGTTGGCGTGATCTGCGATGCGCTCGAGCAGACCAAGAAGGTACTGCGCGTGCACGCCACCATTTACGTCGAGCGCGAGGGCCAAAAGGGCATCATCATCGGCAAGGGCGGCGAGATGATCAAGCATATCGGTATCGACGCCCGACGCGATCTTGAACGCATTTTTGGCACGCAGGTCTTTTTGGAGCTGGACGTGAAGGTCAAGGCCGGCTGGCGTGACGACGAGGCCCAGATTCGCCGCTTTGGCTACAACGCCGAGGACTAAGGACGCGCGGCGCGCATGGCAGGCTCCCGGACATATCGCACCAAGGTGCTCGTCCTCGACAAGACGAAGCTCAAAGAGACCGACCTGATCTTGACGATGCTTGACGAGCGGGGGCGGCAGGTTCGTGCCGTGGCAAAGGGCGCCCGCAAACCCGGCGGACGCCTGGCTGCGCGCTGCGAGCTGTTCTGTACGGTCGATATGCTGCTCGCACATGGACGGTCACTCGACGTGGTTTCCCAGGCCGAGCTTATGGAGGCGCCGCTCGGCGCTGCGCCCGATTACGAGACGACCTGCGCCGCAAGCGCGATCGCCGAGGTTGCGCGCGTGTGCTCGTTCGAGGACGCCGAGGACCCGTTTACCTTTGCCATCACGCAGCGAGCGCTTGCCCTGGTGGGCAGCGGGCTTGACACGGCGCATATGGACCTACTTGTGGCGGCATATGTCTTTAAGCTGCTGTCGCACGTTGGCTATCGACCCGATTTTTCGGCCTGCGTGCTGTGCGGAGACCCCATGCTGTCGTATTTTTCACCCCAGGCGGGCGGTCTCATGTGCGGGTCGTGCGCGTCGAGCGTTCCAGGTGCCGAACTGGTGTCGACCGGTGAGACCGCATGGCTGCGCGCCCTCATGTCCATGACCTTCGATGCGCTCATGGCCGAGCGAATCGACCCGCATACGGCGGCATTCCTGCTCGGGCTTTCGCATGTGTGGGCTGCGACGCACACCGATCAACGCCTCCGTGCGATGGAATTCATGTTGGGTCGGTGATGATGCGCAGGCGCGGGCTGCTTGTGGTATCATGCCGACCTGTTGGTACCTCGACCTTGGTTGCTCGCTCCACCGGCGGCTTCCCAGTCCGAGGCGAATCGAGTCGCCCGCGGGCGACGTAAAACGAAAGGTGAAACAATGACTGTTTCCAAAGAGCGCAAGGCGGAGCTGACTGCCCAGTTCGGTAACACCCCGGTCGACACCGGCAACCCCAAGGTTCAGGTCGCCATCCTGTCCGAGCGCATCAAGGAGCTGACCGAGCACATGAAGTCCCACCAGAAGGACTTCCACACCCGTCGTGGCCTGCTCATGCTCGTCGGCCGTCGTCGTCGTCTTCTCTCCTACATCAAGAAGAACGACATCGTCGAGTACCGTGAGCTCATCAAGGCTCTGGGCATCCGCGACAACATCCAGTAGGATTTGTACATGCTAAGAGCGTCCTGCGCAGCGGGGCGCTCTTTTTGTGTAAGGGAGCGAACAATCACGCTCTGAAGCGTGGCGGGGGCAGGGGGCCCGCGTCACATGAGAAGCCCGCAGGCAAGGGGTCTGCGGGGTAAAGGAGAACAATGACACTCGTATCCAAGACCTTTGAGCTGTACGGCAAGACCTACACCTTTGAGTCGGGCGAGCTTGCCAAGCAGGCCACCGGCGCCTGCCTGGTCAAGCAGGGTGACACCACGATGCTCGACACCGTGGTCGTCTCCAAGGAGCGCAAGAACTATGACTTCTTCCCGCTGACCGTCGACTTCAACGAGAAGATGTACGCCGCCGGCCGCATCCCGGGTGGCTACCTCAAGCGTGAGGGCCGTCCCAGTGAGAAGGCTACGCTCACCGCGCGCATGATCGACCGTCCGATTCGCCCGAGCTTCCCGGATGGCTTCCGCAACGAGGTGCACATCGTCGCCACCTCGCTCGTCGCCGACCAGGTCAACCCCTTCGACGTCATCAACGTCATGGGTGCTTCTCTGGCCATGACGCTCGGCGGCGTGCCCTTCGAGGGTCCGCTTGCCTGCGTGCGCATCGGCCGTAACGTGGAGACCGGCGAGTTTATCGTCAACCCCACCTACGAGGAGCGCGAGAACTCCGATCTGGACCTGGAGCTGGGCGGCTCTGCCGACTTCATCTCGATGGTCGAGGCCGGCGCCGAGGAGATCTCCGAGGACGACATGCTCGCCGCCATGAAGTTTGGCCAGGAGGCCCTTGCTGCCTTCTGCCAGGCTCAGGACGAGTTCGTTGCCGAGTGGGAGCAGGTCAACGGCCCCATCGTCAAGAAGGAGTACCCGCTCGACCAGCCCGTCGAGGAGGTCCAGGAGCGCATCTTCGCCCACTACGACGAGATGGCAGCCGCCCTTCGCGACGCCGACAAGCTCTCCCGTATCGGCAAGGTCGAGGCTCTGAAGGAGTCCATCCGTGCCGAGTTCACCGACGAGGAGCAGGCCGCCTGGGAGCGCGAGATCCCCGTGGCGCTCAAGAAACTCGAGAAGAAGGCCATGCGCACCATGGTCGTCGAGACCGGCGAGCGCGTCGACGGCCGTGCCGCCGACGAGATCCGTCCCATCATGGTGAAGGACAACTACCTGCCGCTCGTTCATGGTTCCGGCCTGTTCCAGCGTGGCCAGACCCAGGTGCTCTCCGTCCTGTCGCTCGGCATGCTCAACGAGGGCCAGCGTCTGGACACCATCGAGCCCACCGAGGGCAAGCGCTACATGCACCACTACAACTTCCCGCCGTTCTGCACCGGCGAGACCGGCCGCATGGGCAGCCCCAAGCGCCGCGAGATCGGTCACGGCAACCTGGCCGAGCGCGCTCTGCTTCCGGTGCTCCCCGACGAGAACGAGTTCCCCTACGCCATCCGCGTCGTCTCCGAGGTCATGGAGTCTAACGGCTCCTCTTCGATGGCTTCGACCTGCGGTTCTACGCTCGCCCTTATGGACGGCGGCGTGCCCATTAAGCGCCCGGTCTCCGGTATCGCCATGGGCCTGATCCAGGAGGAGGGCAAGACCGTGGTCCTGTCCGACATCCAGGGTCTCGAGGACTTCCTGGGCGACATGGACTTTAAGGTCACCGGCACCACCGAGGGCATCACCGCCCTGCAGATGGACAACAAGGCCACCGGCCTCACCTTCGACATTCTGGCCCGCGCCCTGCAGCAGGCCAAGGAGGGTCGCGCCTTCATCCTGCAGAAGATGCTCGATGTGATCCCCGAGCCGCGCCACACCACGCGCAGCACCGCTCCGCGCATCGTGTCCATCCAGGTCCCGACCGACAAGATCCGCGACGTCATCGGTTCCGGCGGTAAGGTCATCCGCGGTATCCAGGACGAGACCGGCGCCTCGGTCGACATCCAGGAGGACGGCACCGTCTTTGTCGGCGGCACCGGCGAGTCTGTCGACCAGGCTGTCGAGCGCATCAAGCTCATCATTAAGGTTCCCGAGCCGGGCGAGGAGTACACCGGTCGCGTGGTCTCCATCCAGCCCTTCGGCGCCTTCGTCAACCTGCTGCCCGGTAAGGACGGCCTGCTGCACATCTCCCGCGTCGCCAAGGGCCGCGTGGAGAAGGTCGAGGACGTCCTCAATGTGGGCGACGAGGTCAAGGTCGTCGTCATCGAGGTTGACGATCGCGGCAAGATCTCGCTCGATCGTCTTGACAAGCCCGAGGCCCCGGCTCGCGCCGAGGGTGCCTCCGAGGGCGACGGCGAGCACTTCCAGCGTCGTGAGCGTCCGCGTCGCGAGCGCTCCGAGCGTAGCGACCGTCCGCGCCGTCCCGGCGACAACGGAGGCCGCAAGCCCCGCCGTCACCACGACGCCGAGTAGCAGCTCCACATAAGCAGTTCAACAAGGGCGACTCCGCAATGGGGTCGCCCTTTTGCTTGCGCCCGGGAGGGACGCATATGAAGTTTATCGCGAGTTCCGCACGCAAAGGAAAGCACTTAATGTGCTTTCCGTCTTGCGCAGGACTGAAGAGCAGGAAACTTCATATGCGTCCCTCCCGGGCGCAAGCAAAAGGGCTGGTTAATGCCGCTCGCTATTTAGTTAGACAGTCTATTCAGTAGTCAGATTACAGATCTGTAGATAACCGCAGCAGCATCTTCCCAGATAAAACCGACCAAAATAAATCTGTCTCTATTTGGCCGGTTTCCCGTGGGGCGGGCACTGATGAAGTTTATCGCGAGTTCCGCACGAACAGGAGGCCACTTAATGTGGCCTCCGTCGTGAGCAGGACTGTAGAGCAGGAAACTTCATCAGTGCCCGCCCCACGGGAAACCGGCCAAATAGAGACAGATTTATTTTGGTCGGTTTTATCTGGGAAGA
>DBFBFY010000052.1:0-14152 GCA_048201615.1 Collinsella sp. | reverse complement strand
TTCTATGGCACTGGCTCTGGCGTGCGTTGGGGCTGGCTCGGCGGTATTGCGCTGTCGTAAAGCCGACGGGGCCGCGTGCCCGCCCGCAATATATTTGATTGATCGCGAGTTCCGCACGCAAAGAAGGCCACTTAATGTGGCCTTCGTCTTGCGCAGGACTGCCCGAGCAGGCAATCAAATATATTGCGGGCGGGCACGCGGCCCCGTCGGCTTTACGACAGCGCAATACCGCCGAGCCAGCCCCAACGCACGCCAGAGCCAGTGCCATAGAAGCTAATAAACGAATCAAGCGACTTAGACGTAATGGCGCCCTCATTGCTCATGACGATGCCGCCGCCAACATAGATGCCCACGTGGCCATAGATCAGACCCGGCATGCCGGTGCCGCTATGCGATGAGTCGGCCACGATCATGCCCACCTGCAGCGCCGAGCGGTCGGAGCTATAGCACCATGCGTTAAACATATCGCACGCGTTACCGCCAAAGTAGCCAACGCCGGCGTTACGGAAGACATTGGTAACCCACGCCGCGCACCAGTTCTGACCCGGCGAAGGCGTGGAGTAGCACGCGTTGACGACGGCCTGCTGTTTGCCCGAGCCGGCATTCTGTTGCGGGGTTCCGGGCGCATACGATCCGCCACCCGAGCTTGAACCACCCGAGTAGGAATTGTTCTTGTTCGCGGCGGCCGCGGCAGCAGCGGCCTTCCTGGCAGCCTCCTCAGCCTGGGCGGCAGCGAGGATCTCGGAATCGCGCTGAGCCATGAGCTCCTTGACGTCGTCGGAAAGACCGTTCAGCACGGTCTGGACTTCTTGCTGCTTGGCCTGCATATCCTGCATCTGAGCCGTCTGCTGGTCCTTGAGTTTTTCCAGGTCGGCCTTTTGTGCTTCGAGCTCGGTCTTCTGTGCGTCGAGCTCAGCCTGAATCGTCTGGATATCCTCGATGGCATCGCGGTCGCTCTTGTTGATCTTCTCAACGTAATGCGCGTTGGCGACGAGTTCCTCAAACGAGCCAGAGGCCAGCAGCAGCGACAGGATGTTCGTGCCGCCGGACTTGTAGCTGGCGGCCACGCGATCGGAAAGGTCGTTGCGCTTCTTCTTGAGCTCGGCCTTCTTTTCATCGATCTGGGCCTGCGTGTCGTCAATCTTGCCCTGGACATTCTCGATGTCGTTGAGGGTCTGGGCATTCTTGTTGGCCAGCGCCGCATACTCATTTGCGATGCTGTCGAGCTGGACCTGAACCTCGTCGAGCTGGGCCTGGGCGGCATTCAGTTTATCGGTGGTTTCTTTGGAAGCCTCCGCCGCATGGGCGCGAGCGGGCAGGCCAAAAAGAACTGCCGCAGAAGCGGCGCCGAACAGAGCCTTGAGGGCAGTGCGGCGCGAGAGCTCCTGGGAAAGGATAGAATCGCTGTTTGGTGACATATGTACTCCGTTACATGCTTATTTATATGTCGCTCAACTCATACATATTAGCGTACATATGGCGCGTCCCAACGATTTCCACGAACGGCAGGAAACTACAAGGTCAGCGGCTCGTACGCAAATGCCAAAGATCAGGTTATGCGTACGCAAGCTCTTTTATGAGTACGTTAACATAGTCCTCTGCTTTTCCTACAGCGCACGATTTGGGCGTCCCTGCCTGCGGTATACTCCCCTGAAGAAGTGTTCCTGATTCGATAGGAGACTACATGTCCAAAGCACTCGACCCCAAAGACACCTGCGTCCTCGTTACCGGTGGCGCCGGCTTTATCGGCTCGCACACCGTCGTTCAGCTGCTCGAGGGTGGCTACCAGGTCGTCATCGTCGATGATCTCTCCAACTCCAGCGCCGTCGCCGTCGACCGCGTCAAGACCATCGTGGGCGACGAGGCCGCCAAGAACCTCACCTTCTACGAGGCCAACGTGCTCGACCGCGATGCGATGAACAAGATCTTCGATACCCATCAGATCGACCGCGTCATCCACTTTGCCGGCTTTAAGGCCGTCGGCGAGTCGGTGAGCAAGCCCGTCGAGTACTACCACAACAACATCGAGAACACCCTGGTGCTCATCGACGTCATGCGCAACCATGGCTGCAAGTCCATCATCTTCTCGAGCTCCTCGACCGTCTACGGCGACCCGGACAACCCGCCCGTCACCGAGGAGGATCCTAAGAAGCCCGCGACCAACCCCTATGGTTGGACCAAGTGGATGATCGAGCAGATCCTTATGGACGTCCACACCGCCGACCCCGAGTGGGACGTCGTGCTGCTCCGTTACTTCAACCCCATCGGCGCTCATCCGTCAGGCCTGATCGGCGAGGACCCCAAGGGCATCCCCAACAACCTGGTGCCCTATGTTGCGCAGGTTGCCGTGGGCAAGCTCGAGGCCGTTCAGGTCTTTGGCAACGACTACCCCACACCCGACGGCACCGGTGTGCGCGACTACATCCACGTGTGCGATCTGGCCTCTGGTCACGTTGCCGCCCTTAACTGGATGAACGGCAAGACCGGCGTCGAGATCTTTAACCTGGGCACCGGCACCGGCACCTCGGTGCTCGAGGTCGTCGCCGCCTTCTCCAAGGCCTGCGGCAAGGAGCTGCCCTATGTGATTCGCGAGCGCCGCGCCGGCGATATCGCCGCCAACTGGTGCGATGCCTCAAAGGCCGAGCGCATGATGGGCTGGAAGGCTCAGTACAACATCGCGGATATGTGCCGCGATAGCTGGAACTGGCAGAGCCACAACCCCAACGGCTTTGCCGACGCCGAGTAGCAAAAACCTACATATCGCTCTTGCCCCGATCTCACGTTGTGAGGTCGGGGCTTTTTCATGGCATGTAACCATTCGCCGAAAATCGACCAACTTTTTTATCTTGCCTGTACATGTTTAAACAACATGTTTTACAATAGGCATATCGAATCAGAACATCGGAGGCGGACTGCACACCTATCGGCAGGCCGACCCCACAACAAGAAGGTTGGTGAGCGCATTCATGGAGCGTGCAAGCGGCGTCCTCATGCCCGTCTCATCTCTGCCCGGACCATACGGAATCGGCGGCTTTGGCTGGAATGCCTACGACTTCGTCGATTTTCTCGCCTCGTGCAAACAACATTACTGGCAGATTCTGCCCCTTACGACGACCAGCTATGGCGATTCGCCCTATCAGTCGTTCTCGGCCCGCGCGGGCAACCCTAACTTCATTGACTTTGCCGAGCTTATCGAAGCCGGCTATCTGGAGCAGTGCGATATCGATGGCGTGTATCTGGGATCCGACCCCAGCAATGTCGACTACGGCGCTATCTTTGGCGGCCGCCGTCAGATTCTCGACCGCGCCGCTGAGCGCTTTGCTGCCGACAAGCCGGCCGATTTCGATGACTTTATCCAGGCAAACGAGGGCTGGCTCATTCCCTACTGCGAGTTTATGACCGTCAAAGAGGAGTGCGGTCTCAAAGCGTTTTGGGAGTGGCCCGAGGAGCTCCGCCGCCGCGGCGAGGCATCCAGCAAGGTCTGCGCCGCCCATCCCGAGCGCATGCTCTACCACCAGATGACGCAGTACTTCTTCGATCGCCAGTGGAGCCGCCTCAAGGCCTATGCCAACGAGCGCGACATTCTCATCATCGGCGACCTGCCCATCTATGTCTCGCGTGACTCTGTCGAGATGTGGGCGACGCCTGAGCTCTTTAAGATCGACGCCGCCGGCAATCCCGTGAGCGTCGCCGGCACGCCGCCCGACCAGTTCTCGGCCACCGGCCAGTACTGGGGCAACCCCATCTACGACTGGGACGCCATGGAGTCCGACGACTTCTCCTGGTGGGAGGGCCGCATTCGCGCCGCCCTCGACATGTACGATGTCATCCGCCTGGATCACTTCCGCGGCTTCGAGGCCTATTGGGAGGTGCCGTTCTCCTCACCCGATTCATCCTACGGTTCGTGGACGCAGGGGCCCGGCCTCAAGTTCTTCAAGACGCTCGAGGAAAAGCTCGGCACGCTTCCCATCATCGCCGAGGACCTGGGCTTCCTCACCCCCGGCGTCATCGACATGCGCGACAACTCGGGCTTCCCCGGCATGAAGATCCTGCAGTTTGCCTTTGAGGGCACCAACTCGTACTACCTGCCGCATAACTACATCGCCAACACCGTCGCCTATGTGGGCACCCACGACAACGAGACGGCGCGCGGTTGGTTTGAGGGAACGGCCACCCCGCGTCAGCGTGAGCAGGCAGCCCTGTACACCCATCAGCAGGCGGGCGAGCCCATGGCAGATGCACTCAATCGCACCATCGCCGCCAGCGTGAGCGACACGTGCATCTACACCATGCAGGACCTGCTCAACTTGGGCAACGAGGCGCGCGTCAACACCCCCGCCACGCTGGGCGGCAACTGGACCTGGCGCATGCTCGACGGCGCCATCACCCGCGAGCTCGAGCACAAACTCACCGACTGGACCGAGACCTACTTCCGCATACCGTCGGAAGCCGAAATCGAGCTTCCTCAATAGGAGCTATCGCGCCCGACCCCTCCCCACCGTGCGGACGCGCTTGCTTTTCCCGCGCGAGGCCACCCCAATCCCCTCGCGCGGGCTTCTTTTGAATTTCTGACATGTAGTCAACTCACCACAGGAGGAAACGTGCCCCGTATCAATCTTGCGGATCTTGCCGAGCAGTCCTTTGGAACTTCGCTCGAGCAACTCGATGACCGCCGCATTTACAAACTGCTGGTCAAGCTCGTGCAGGAGCGCTCCGCCGCCTGCCCGCTCAACAATGGCAAGAAGAAGCTCTACTACATCTCTGCCGAGTTTTTGATCGGCAAGCTGCTCATCAACAATATGATCGACCTCGGCATCTATGCCGAGGTTAAAGACCAGCTCACCGCTGCCGGCCACGACCTCAACAAGATTGAGGAGTTTGAGGTCGAGCCCTCGCTCGGCAACGGCGGCCTGGGCCGTCTGGCCGCGTGCTTCCTGGATTCCATCGCCACGTTGGGCCTGACCGGCGACGGCGTGGGCCTCAATTACCATTACGGCCTGTTCCGTCAGCGCTTTGCCGACAACCAGCAAAAGGCCGTCCCCGACGAGTGGCTTAGCGAGCAGGACATCCTGATCGATGACGACCGCTCCTACACCGTCGAGTTTGGCGATTTTGCCGTCACCTCCAAGCTCGTCAACATCGATGTGCCCGGTTACGGCCAGCCCACCAAGAACCGCCTGCGTCTGTTCGACCTGGCAAGTGTCGACGACGGCCTGGTCCCCGGCAGCTCCATCGACTTCGACAAGACCGAGATCGCCAAGAACCTCACCTTGTTTCTTTATCCGGATGATTCCGATGAGCAGGGCCGCCTGCTTCGCATCTACCAGGAGTACTTCATGGTGAGCAACGCCGCCCAGCTCCTGATCGACGAGGCCGTCGAACGCGGCAGCAACCTGCACGATCTGGCCGACTACGCCGTGGTCCAGATCAACGACACGCACCCCACTATGGTCATTCCCGAGCTCATCCGCCTGCTCACCGCCGAGCACGACATCGAGTTTGACGAGGCCGTTACCATCGTGCGCTCCATGGTCGCCTACACCAACCACACGATCCTTGCCGAGGCGCTCGAGAAGTGGCCGCTCACCAGCCTGCAGAAAGTCTCCCCTGCCATCACCGACATCATCGTCAAGCTCGACGAGGTTGCCAAGGCCGAGCACGACGACCCGCGCGTCGCCATCATCGACGAGCACGACACCGTCCACATGGCCCACATGGACATCCACTTTGGCTTCTCCATCAATGGCGTCGCCGCACTCCACACCAAGATTCTGGAGGACACCGAGCTTCACCCGTTCTACGAGATCTATCCCGAGAAGTTCTCCAACAAGACCAACGGCATCACCTTCCGCCGCTGGATCCATGGCGCCAACCCCGCGCTTGCCAGCTTGCTCGACGATGTGATCGGCACCGACTGGCGCAGCACCGGCGACCTGAGCAAGCTCGCCGAATTCGCTAACGACAAGGATGTTCTTGAGCGCCTGGCCGCCACCAAGGCCGAGGCCAAGACCATCATGCGCCAGTTCATGGCGCTCGAGCAGGGTGTGACCATTCCCTCCAACGCCATCATCGATGTTCAGGTCAAGCGTATCCACGAGTACAAGCGCCAGCAGATGCTCGCGCTCTACATCATCTGGAAGTATCTCGACATCAAGAACGGCAATAAACCCGAGCACCCCGTCACCATCATCTTTGGCGGCAAGGCGGCACCTGCCTACACTATCGCCCAGGACATCATCCATTTGATCCTGACACTGTCGCAGTGGATCGCAAACGATCCCGATGTGGCCCCCTACCTGCAGGTTGTCATGATCGAGAACTACAACGTCACTGCTGCCGAGCGCGTGATCCCCGCCGCCGACATCTCCGAGCAGATCAGCCTGGCCTCCAAGGAGGCGAGCGGCACCTCCAACATGAAGTTCATGCTCAACGGTGCTTTAACCCTGTGCACGCTCGACGGCGCCAATGTCGAGATCGCCGAGCTCGTAGGCGACGAGAACATCTACACCTTTGGTGCCTCGTCCAAACAAGTCGAGCAGCTCTACGCCGAAGGCAGCTATGACGCCGGTGCGCTCTACCGCAAGCCCGGCATCAAGTTGCTGGTGGACTTTATCACCAACCCCGCCTTTATGGCGACCGGCAACGCCGAGCGCCTGCAGCGCCTGCACGACGACATCAAGGGCAAGGACTGGTTTATGGCCCTGCTCGACATTGAGGAGTACATCCAGACCAAGGAGCGCGTGCTGGCAGACTACGAGGACCAGGACGCCTGGATGCGCAAGGCGCTGATCAACATCGCCAACGCCGGCACCTTCTCGTCTGACCGCACGATCTCCCAGTACAACGACGAGATTTGGCACCTGAGCTAATTTCGCTTCCTTTACCCATCCTCTTGAAAGCGGAGTCGCGGCAACGCGGCTCCGCTTTTTTGCCCGCGTGTTGCCCGTGGCCCGCCTCGACAAAATCGTCTCAATCTGTAACACCTACTCGGCCAAAACGGTCCTACCCGTTACAGATCAAGACAAACCGATCCTTTCCCTAGGGTTTATCTCAATCTGTAACATCTAACGTCCGAAATCCGCCCTTACTGTTACAGATCGAGACAAAAGGATAAGCCGGCTAATACAATCTCGTTCTGTAACAGGTAGCTGCCGAAATCAGCCTCCCGTGTTACAGATCGAGATGAAAGGATAGGCAGCTCGATGCTGTCTCAATCTGTAACATCTAGACCCAATTTGGCCCTCCTCCTGTTCAGATCAAGACAAACCGGCAGATGAACGGCCCCAGCACAAAGAAAGGCTCCCCTCTCGCCCAGCGGACGGGAGGGGAGCCTTATATGTGACCACGGCAAAAGGATGGCAAAGCCGCAGTCGCCCAAAAGGAGGGCCTGGATGCCCGGGCCTAGATAAGGTTCTTGCCAGACACCTTATCGAAGAGATGGGTCGCGTTCTTCTCGAACTTGAACCAAATGGGGTCGCCCGCCTTGAGCGCACCCTTGGCCTCGAGATCGACGACGGGGATGATCAGGACAAACTGGCCGTCGGGAGACATCACGTGAACGTGCTCGGTCGAACCCATGAGCTCGGTAACCTCGATGGTGCCCTGAAGCGCACCCTCCTCGCCCTTTTCGGCAAGCAGAATCTGCTCGGGACGTACGCCGGCCGTGATCTCCTTCACGTCGCCGCCGTCCCAGTTGAGGGCAAGCTGAGCGCAGGTCTCGGGGGCCAGCGCGACATTCATGTCGTCGGTCTTGACGGTAAAGCCGTCGCCCGAGCGCACCAGCTGGGCATCGAAGAAGTTCATCTGCGGCACGCCGATGAAGCCGGCGACGAAGATGTTCGCGGGGTGGTTGAAGACCTCCTGCGGCGTGGCGATCTGCTGGACAACGCCGTCCTTCATGACCACGATACGGTCACCGAGGGTCATGGCCTCGGTCTGGTCGTGGGTAACGTAGATGAAGGTGCCCTTGATCTCGTGACGCAGCTTGATGAGCTCGGCACGCATCTGGTTACGCAGCTTGGCGTCCAGGTTGGACAGCGGCTCGTCCATCAGGAAGACCTTGGGATCACGCACGATGGCGCGGCCGATGGCGACGCGCTGACGCTGGCCGCCCGAAAGCGCCTTAGGCTTACGGTCGAGGTACTCGGTAATACCCAGGATCTCGGCAGCGGAGCGAACCTTACGGTCGATCTCGTCTTTGGGGACCTTCTTGAGTTCGAGCGTAAACGCCATGTTCTCGTACACCGTCATATTGGGGTACAGAGCGTAGCTCTGGAACACCATGGCGATGTCGCGGTCCTTGGGCGCCACGTCGTTGACGCGCTTACCATCGATGAGCACGTCGCCCGAGGTAATGTCCTCCAGGCCGGCAACCATGCGCATCGTCGTGGACTTACCGCAGCCAGAGGGACCAACGAGGACGACGAACTCCTGGTCGTGAACGGTGAGGTTAAAGTCCTCAACAGCGAGCACGCCATCCTCGGTAACCTTGAGGTTGTGCTTCTTCTCCTCGGTCTTCTTCTTTTTGCCAAAGAAGCCCTTCTTTTTTGACTCGGTGTTGGGATACACCTTCTGAACATGCTTGAGAACGATCTCGGCCATGTCTTTACCTTTCGATATGCGGCGCCATGTTGAGGGCGCCGCAGAAACTTGCAAAACAGTTACGGCATCAGCCCTTGACGGCACCTGCCACCACGCCGTCGATGATGTACTTCTGGCAGAGGATGTACATGATGACGATGGGGATAACAACCATCATGATGCAGGCCATCATGGGGCCGAGCTCGACATGGCCGTAGCCACCGCGGAAGTACTGGATCAAGATAGGAATGGTCTTGTACTTGGTGGAGTCGAGGGTAAGGTAGGGCAGCAGATAGTCGTTCCAGACCCACATGGTCTCGAGGATGCCGACCGAAAGATAGGTGGGCTTCATGATGGGAAGGACGATCTTAAAGAACACCTGGACCGGGTTGCAGCCGTCGATCATGGCCGCCTCCTCGATCTCGAGCGGGATGTTCTTTACAAAGCCGGCGAACATAAAGACCGCCAGGCCCGCGCCAAAGCCCAGATAGATAAAGCAGATGTTGAACGGCGTGTTAAAGCCAATGCGGTCCGCCAAATTGGACAGCGTGAACATGAGCATCTGGAACGGCACGACCATCGAGAACACGAACAGGTAATAGAAGAAGTTCGAGATCTTGCTGTTAACACGAACCACGTACCAAGCGCACATGGAGCAGCACACCAAGATCAGCACGACCGACGTGACCGTGATGATGAGCGAGTACATAAATGCCGAGGCAAAGCCCTGCTCGTTAAGGGCATGCATGTAGTTTGCGAGGCCGTTGAACGTCTCGGGCGTGAGCAAATCGAATGCCGTGGTGGTGCTGATTGCGGTCGCTTTCTTAAAGGAATTGAGCGCAATCATGAACACGGGGTAGATCCATGCGAGCGACAGGATCGTAAAGAAAATCGAGAGCGCGCGGTTGATAACCTTATCGCGTTTCATTACTGCTGCACCTCCTTGGACCTCGTGGCCTTAAGCTGAATCATGGAGATGGCTACGACCAGGATGCAGAAGATAACCGCCTTGGCCTGACCGATGCCCTGCCACGCGATACCAGCACGCGAATAGAACGTGTTGTAGATGTTCAGGGCGAGCATCTCGGTGGAGTGCGCGGGGGCACCACCAGTAAGGGCGAGGTTCTGGTCGAACAGCTTAAAGCCGTTGGTGATGGACAGGAACAGGCAGATGGTGATCGTCGGCATCAGGTTAGGGATCTTAACCTTCCAAAACGTCTGCCATGCCGTGGCACCGTCGACCTTGGCGGCCTCGATGTAGTCGGACGGAATGGACTGCAGACCAGCGATGTAGATGATCATCATGTAGCCGACCTGCTGCCACAGGGTCAGGATGATAAGGCCCCAGAAGCCAGCAGCAGAGTTAAGAGCGATGAGCTGGGCGCCCACGTTGGAGAGCAGGCAGTTGATCAGAATCTGCCAAATGTAGCCCAGCACGATGCCGCCGATCAGGTTCGGCATAAAGAAGATCGTACGGAAGATGTTGGTGCCCTTGAGCGCTTTGCGGGTGAGCGCCTGCGCGATGGCGAGGGCGATCACGTTGATGAGCACCGTCGACAGGAAGGCAAACGCCACGGTAAAGAAGAACGACGTGGCAAACTGCGGATCGGACAGCGCGCGCACGTAGTTCGCGATACCGACAAAGTGCGCGTTGTTAATGGTAATAAACTGGCAGAACGAGAGATAGAAGCCCTGGATAAAGGGGATCACGAACCCGATCATAAACGCCAGGCACGTGGGCAGCATAAAGAGCGGCCACCAGCGCTTGAGTGCTTTGCCCATAGAAGGGTCCTTTCAATATGCAGGGGGCGGGCAAACCTACGTCTGCCCGCCCCCTGTCGCTAATCAGATAGCTTGGGCAGCAACTGCTTACTCGGAAGCAGCCTTCTCGGTCTTCCAGCCATCGACGAAGGCGTTCTTGACGCCGTCCCACTTGGTGTTGTCGGCAGCATAAGCAATGAGAGCCTGCTTGAGGTTCTTCTTCCACTCCTCAGAGGGGATGTAGACGAAGTCCCAAGCGACGGTCTTCTTGCCGTCCTTGGCCATGGCAACGGCCTGCTGCGAGAAGACGTTGGTGGTCTCCTTGGCGCTCTTGAACGGAGCGGTCAGACCCATCTTGTCGGCGATGATGCTGGTCGGGGTGTCAGCGGTGACGCACCAGTACATGAAGTCCTCGGTGGCCTTCTGAGCATCCTCGGAAGCCTGGGAGCTCACGCACCAGTAGTTCTCGCCGCCGGAGCACAGGCCCTGGTTCTCCTCGCCGTCAACGCCGATGTAGATCGGCAGCATGCCGAGCTGGTCGTCGGTCATACCGGCCTTGGTGAGGTCAGCGTATGCCCAAGAGCCGTTCTGATAGAAGACGGCCTTGCCGGTTGCGAACTCGTTGGTGGCGTCGTCGCCGGTCTTGGAGGCAAGCTGCGAAGGATCGCAGGTGGAGTCGGTGATGTACAGGTCGAAAATCTGCTTGAAGTTGTCGAGATACTCGCCCTTGATCTCGTCGTCCTCCTGGTTGTGCTCCTTCTCGAACTCGTAGTAGAGCGGGAGGTTGGCGAGGTGGGTGGTGTAGCGCCAGCTGGAGGAGTCATCCATGCCAGCAGAAGTGAAGGCACCCTCAACACCAAGCTCGTCCTTGCGGGCCTGGATGTCGTCAGCACAAGCCTTCAGCTTGTCGAAGGAGTTGATGTCCTCGGCCTTGTAGCCAGCCTTCTCGAGCAGCTGCTTGTTGTAGATGATGCCGTAGCTCTCCTGGACCCAGTCGATACCCAGATCCTTGCCATCGGACTGCAGAGCCAGGGAGTCGTCAATGAGCTCACCGCGGAGCTTGGTATCGGACAGGTCGGCGCAGTAATCCTTCCAGTTCTTAAGACCGGTGGGGCCGTTGACCTGGAACAGGGTCGGAGCGGAGCTCTTGGACATCTCGGACTTGAGCTTCTCCTCGTAGGTGTTGGAGGCGGCGGTCACGATCTTGACCTCGACGCCCTTCTCCTCCTTGTACGCCTTGGCGATCTCCTTCCACTCCTTGTCGACCTCGGGTTTAAATTGGAGGAAGTAGACCTCGGCAGCGTCACCAGAAGCAGAGGAGCCGGAGCCGGCGGAACCACCGCAGCCCACGAGACCCAGACCAAGAACCGCAGCCGCGGAACCAGCAAAGCCCAGGAACTGCCTTCTGCTCATTTCGTTCTTCATTACAATCCACCCTTTCACACCGTGGCGGCACCCTTTGCCGCCGCCTTCGGAGATTGGCTCGGGGACTTTGCCCCTTTTGCTGATTTGTACAATACGCTATTTGGCTAGTTGTTTGAACAAGTATTACTAGAGCGGTAGAAAACCTTCGGTGAACGGTAATTTCAACTTGATACTTGACAAGTTTTGTATAAACAATTATTTGTTATTGAATGCAGCGAAAACGCCCGGTCAAGCCGATGCATCGTCGGTTTGACCGGGCGTTTTCGCTTTGAGGGCATGACTCTCATCAGGCTGCGAGCTAGCCGGCTATCGCTTGGAGTTGACGCGGTAGTGGAAGATCTCGGGATGCGTGCGGGCATGCGTGACCTCGAACAAGATGCCGTCCGAGGTGTACGACTGGCTCTCCATAACGGCAACGCAGTTGTATTTGCCGAGGTCAAGATAGCTGCAGTCCTCATCGTTGGCAAGCTCGACGCTCACTGTACGGCGACTCGCCATCACCTTGACGCCGCGTTTGTGCTCCAGATAGTCGTAAATTGACTTTGCGGCGATCTCGGGCGTCAGGCCCTTGGCGATTGACTCCAAAAAGTAACCATGGTCTACTTGGCGCGCATTGCCGTTAAGGCTTCGGACACGCACCACGCGAATCAACTCCTCGCCCACCTTAAAGCCCAGACGACGAGAGAGTTGCTCGGTGCAAATCAAATGCTCAAAAGACTTAACGTCCGTCGATGCAACGGCATTGTTGCGCTTTGCAAATTCGCCAAACGACTCGACTTCCTCGAGTGCGCCGAGCATATCGGTTTCGCCCTTGAGCCAAATAACGCGCACGCCCTTGCCGTGTATAGGCTGCACAAACATCTGGTCGGCCAGCATGCTCAAGGCGCGTCGAACGGTATTGCGCGTGCAGCCAAACTCCGCGGTCAGCTCGGCTTCGGTTGGCAGCATCTCCTGAAACGCATAAGTCCCGTTAATGATGCGCGAACGGATCTCGCGGTAGATTCCTTCGTAAATCGCTTTTGGCATGACTTCACCTCTAATGAATATGTATGGTTAGGCACGATAGCATTTCTTAAAGTTGTTTAAACCGATTATCGGCAAAGCGACAGGATTTAACCGTTGACGGTTTCTGTCCCGCCCAAACCGGTTTCACTCAAAACTGCCGGTACGACAATCGTCTGGTCCACTACAATGAATCCATTGTTTAAACGTTTCACCACGCGCAACGCGCCTCGATATTCGGGAGGCAGAACATGCTGCAAAAAATCCAACGCTTTGGCGGGGCAATGTTCGCGCCCGCCATGTTGTTTTCCATATCGGGCCTTATGGTCGGCGTCTCCGCCCTCGCAACGTCTGCGGATATCGTCGGCGACCTCGCCGTATACGGAACCCCTTGGTACGTTTTTTGGACTATCATCCAGCGCGGCTCGTGGACGGTCTTTAAACGACTTCCGCTCCTTTTTGCCGTAGCGCTGCCCATCGGCCTTGCCCAAAAGCAACCGGCACGTTGTTGCCTCGAGGCGCTCGTAGCCTATTTTGCCTATTGCTTCTTTTTGAGCGAAATCGTTAAGCTGAGCGGAGACAATCTTGGACTTAAGTACCCGTCGTCTTTGACCTCCGCTAGCGGCATCACCATCATCGACGGCATCAAGACGCTCGACACCGGCATTATCGGCCCGCTGGCGGTATCGGCAACCGTCGTCGCCATCCATGACCGCTTCTACGATGCCAAGGTTCCCGATTGGCTCGGCACCTTCTCGGGCTCCTCGCTGGTCTACCTCATCAGCTTTTTTGCCGTGTTTGCCCTTGCCGCTATCTCGGCCGCCATCGTGCCCTCCGTATACGCAATGACCGAAACGCTGCGCCATGCACTTACGAGCGTCGGCCCCTTTGGCGTGGGCATCTTTGTGCTTTTGGAGCGAGCACTCGAGCCCATGGGGCTGCACCACCTGCTCTACATGCCGATCTACTACGACAACCTGGTCATTAACGACGGCATCTACGCCACGTGGAGCAGCTTGCTCCCCATCCTCTCCCATAGCACGCGCCCCCTTAATGAACTTGCGCCGTGGGCCGGTTTTACCGCCACCGGCTGGGTCAAGCTCTTTGGCCTTCCCGCCATCGCAGCCGCGTTCTACTCCACCGCAAAACCAGAGCGCCGCGCCGGCCTCAGGGTCATCCTTGTTCCCGCCATCATCGCCTCGGTGGTTTGCGGCGTTACCGAGCCACTCGAGTTTCTCTTTATGTTCACCCACCCCGGGCTCTTTTTTCTCTACGCCGTCTTATCGTCTTGCCTTGCCACAACCATGAATCTCTTTGGCATCGTCGGCATCTTCTCGGGCGGCCTCATGGAGATGGCAGCCTTCAACTTTATTCCGCTCATGCG
>DBFBFY010000051.1:0-29488 GCA_048201615.1 Collinsella sp. | reverse complement strand
TGAAATATCAATTTCAGTTACGATTGCTCCCAACTTTTTGAATAATTTTCGAGCCGAGCCGACATAACCGGTGTAGCCTTCACGCAGCGAAGCTGTTGGAATAAATGCGACTTTTTTATTTTCAATTTCTTCCTTTATCAGGCTTCCTACACTTGAAAAGTGCGAACATAAAAACAGTTTCATCAATATTCTCCTTTATATATAAATTCGTATTTGTTGAACTAAGCCGTGTATACCATACTCACCAATGAAAGAACGCCCTGATATAGCGAAATTTTGACGTTTTCCTGCGTACGTGCGTACACACTCCACAGGAATTCTAAGGGGCCTGCCCCCTTAGCACGCGGACTTTGGAACAATGTCTAGTGTGCTACGCCTTGCCAGGGGTGTACTGGCTCCCGGTGCGCACGTACGCAGCAATTGCCATCAACGCGCCATACAGGTGGCGATCAAGTTCGCACAAAGCGACCTTGATCCCGCAAACAAAAGGCAGGATACCATCACCACGATGATACCCTGCCTCTGTTCGTTCCTGTTTACCGTTCCGAGTAGTCCTTCCGCAGAAGTTCCGATAAACAAAAAAACGTACCCGAACCATTTCTCGTAAAGAATCGGGTTCGAGTACGAACTGAATGGTGGAGCAATATAAACCACCACAAAGGTGCCTGTCCCCTTTGTGGTGGTTATGGGTTAGAGCTAGAGCGTGTGGCCGTAGGCGTTGGCGGCCTTGATGGCGGCGGCGAACTTCTCGTCGGTGAAGGGCTCCGGGTTACCCTGCTTCCACTCGTTGGTGGCGTGGGCATACTCACACAGCGCCGGGATGTCCGCCTCGGTAAGGCCGACCTGTTCAAGCGTCACGGGCAGCCCCATCTGCTTGTTAAAGGCGGCGTAGTGCTCAAGGTTCTCGGTATCGCCCGTATAGGCAAACAGCACCAGTACGCCCAGGCTTACGACCTCACCGTGCAGGTAGGATCCCTTACGCGGAATACTGCAGGTGGCGTTGTAGAATGCGTGCGCCACGCTCGAGTTGTAGTAGTAATCGTTTTGGTTGGTCAGGTTGGAGACGTAGCCCGTGTTGACCACGATGTCGAGCGCGATTTGTTTGACGGCCTCGCTTGACAGGTTCTGGCGCACGTCCTCAAGACCCTGAACGCCGTAGGTAAACAGCGGCTCGGAGCAGGTGTGGGCGAGTGCCAGGCCAAGGCCTGCCGTGTGCTCCAAGTTGCCGGCGCTCGTGGCGTACTCGACCTCGGGCTGCTTGGACAGGGCATCGCCCACGCCGGCCCAGAAGTACTCCGCCGGAGCTTCGGCGATGATCTTGGGGTTGATGAAGATGTGCGCCGGTCGGTTGGGGTACGAATAGCCCTCGAGCGAGCCGTCGTCGTTGTACACGACGGCAATGGCGGTCGCGGCGGAGCAGTTAGAACAGATCGTCGGGACGGTGAAGACGATCTTCTTGAGCTCGATGGCTGCGGTCTTGACGGTATCGAGTGCCTTGCCGCCGCCGCATGCGATGAGCACGTCGGCTTCCTGGCAGGCAGGGGAGTTCACGACCTTGGCGATATTGGCACGCGTACTGTTGGTGCCATAGACGCGCGTCTCCAGGACCTTGACATCGGTACCTTCAAGTGCCGCCTCGATTCCCGGCAGCGCCGCAGCCAGGGCTCGCTTGCCGCCAATGATGGCGACTTTCTTCGCGCCGTACTCCGCCAGTGCGGTTGGCAGCTCGGTAAAGCAATCCTCGCCAACGGTGTAGTCGCTCATTCCAATCGTGCGCATAGCAACCTTCTTTCGTTCGATAAAGTGCTTTCAGGTATTTTGCTCCTAGAGAAAGGCTGTAATAGCGAGAAATTTCGAACGTATAAAACCAGTGTTGAGGGTTTTTCGCCGGCGCGGAACGTGCTAGCATACTCCGCATAAGCGTTGATGGGGACGAGTAGTCGGCCGTCCGCATGCTACAGAGAGCGGGGAGCGCTGAGAACCCGTGCATGCGACCGATGAAAATCACCCCGGAGCTGCGGTCCCAACGGACGTGCCGTGCAGGTTCGTCTTAGTAGACATCGCCGAGATGGTCGTCGATACAGGCCAGCCGAGTAACGGATGCGAGCGCGCGAATATGCGGGCGAGGGCATCTAAGCTGGGTGGTTAAGCGAAGAGCTTTTACGGGCAGGCTGCCCGTTTTGTAGCGCTTCGTCCCAGCTTGTAGGGACGGGCGCTTTTTTGGTGCCCAACGGGCGTGCGCGCCCACGACATGAAAGGGGTACCGTGGCAAACGAGTACAAGCAGACGATGAATCTGCCCAAGACCGGTTTTCCCATGCGTGCCGGTCTTTCCAAGTCCGAGCCCAAGCGACTCAAGGACTGGCAGGATAACAAGGTCTACGAGCAGGTTCTGAAGAAGAACGAGGGTCACAAGAAGTTCGTGCTGCACGACGGTCCTCCGTACGCCAACGGTCCGATCCACATCGGCCATGCCATGAACAAGATCTCCAAGGACATGATCAACCGCTACTGGATGATGCAGGGCTATGAGGTTCCCTATGTCCCCGGTTGGGACTGCCATGGTCAGCCGATCGAGCATAAGGTCGAGGAGAAGCTCGGCACCGAGAAGTTCAACCAGACCCCCACGGCCAAGATCCGTGAGCTCTGCAACGAGTTCGCTGTCGAGAACATCGAGCTTCAGAAGGCTGGCTTCCGCCGTCTGGGCGTGCTCGGCGACTGGGACAACCCCTATCTGACGCTCTATCACCAGCATGACGCCGCCGATATCGAGGTCTTCAAGGCCATGTTCGATAAGGGCATGATTTATCGCGGCCACAAGCCGGTTCACTGGTGCAAGCACTGCCACACCGCGCTGGCCGAGGCTGAGATCGAGTACTCCGATGAGACGAGCCCGTCCATCTTCGTGCGCTTCGAGATGACCTCCAAGCCCGCCGGCCTCGAGAACTTCGACGGCCCGGTTGACTTTATCATCTGGACGACCACGCCGTGGACCATCCCCTCCGACCAGGCAGTTTCTCTCAAGCCCGGTGCCGCCTACGTCGCCGTTGAGCACGACGGCCGCGCCGAGGTCATGCTCGAGGACCTAGCTCCCAAGTGCTGCGAGGAGTTTGGCTGGGAGTACACCCCGGTTGTGGTCGACGGCAAGCCCTATGTGGTTCCCGCCGAGACCTTCCACCACATCCACTACAAGCAGCCGATCTTTGACGGCGTTGAGGGCGTGGCGCTGCTGGCCGATTACGTCGGTGTCGATGACGGTACCGGTATTGTCCACAACTCGCCCGGCCACGGCGTCGACGACTACTTTGCCTGCCTCAAGGAGGGCATCACCGACATCTGCATGCCGGTCGATGACGACGGCAAGTTCTACACCGGTGAGGAGTTTGGCACCGGTGGCCCCTTCAGCGGCATGGATACCGACGAGGCCAACCCGCATATCATCGAGTTCCTGCGCGAGCGCGGCACCCTGGTCCTCGAGAAGAAGATCACGCACAGCTATCCGCACTGCTGGCGCTGCAAGCACCCGGTGCTCTTCCGTGCTACCGACCAGTGGTTCGTCTCGATGGACAAGACGGGTCTGCGTGAGCAGGCTGGCAAGGAGGTCCGCGAGAACGTCAAGTGGTATCCGGCCCATGCCGCCAACCGCATTGGCGCCATGGTCGAGCAGCGTCCCGACTGGTGCATCAGCCGCCAGCGCAACTGGGGCGTGCCTATCCCTAGCTACACTTGCGCCGACTGCGGCGAGAAGGTCATGAACGACGCCACGCTCGACGCCGTCATCAAGCTCTTCCACGAGAAGGGCTCCGACGCCTGGTTCACCGACGCTCCCGAGAGCTACCTGGGCGAGGCCTGCGTCTGCCCCAAGTGCGGCGGTCATCACCTCAAGGCCGATAAGGACATCCTCGACGTGTGGTGGGATTCCGGCGTTTCCTGGAAGGCCGTCTGCGAGTACCGTCCCGAGCTGGAGTATCCGGCGGATGTGTACCTCGAGGGCTCCGACCAGCACCGCGGTTGGTTCCAGAGCTCGCTGCTCACCTCGGTGGGTGCCAACGGTCATGCTCCGTACAAGGCGGTCGTCTCTCAGGGCTTCACGCTCGATGGCCAGGGCCGCAAGATGTCCAAGTCGCTCGGCAATGTCATCGACCCCAACAAGGTCTGCGACGAGATGGGCGCTGACATCATCCGTCTGTGGGTTGCCTCCGTCGACACCAGCTCCGACGTCTCCATCGACCACGAGATCCTTGCTCGTACATCCGATGCCTACCGTCGTTTCCGCAACACACTGCGCTTCTTGCTCTCCGAGCTCGAGGGTCAGTTTGAGCCCGAGACCGACGGCGTCGCCTTTGCCGACCTGCTGCCGCTCGACAAGCTCATGGTTGCCCGTCTGACCCAGGTTCAGGCCGAGGTCGACGACGCTTACTCTTGCTACGAGTTCCCGCGCGCTTACCGTGCACTTTACGACTTCGTGGTTACCGAGCTTTCCAACGTGTACCTCGATGCCCTGAAGGACCGTCTGTACTGTGACAAGCCCGGCTCTCTCGAGCGCCGCAGCGCCCAGACCGTGCTTGCCGAGCTCTTCTCGATGCTCATGCGCGACCTGCAGCCGATCCTGTCCTACACGGTCGACGAGGCCATGGCCTATGCGCCCGCCGGTTGCGTCGACCACCAGAAGTACGCCGCGCTGCTCGATTGGTACAAGTCGCCCATCACGGTCGACGAGGCCAATGAGTTCGAGGGCGTGCTTGAGGCTTCACTCGAGTTACGTAGCGCCGTGACCAAGGCCCTTGAGGATGCCCGTTCTGCCGGCACTTTCACCAAGAGCCAGCAGGTTCGCGTCAAGGCGGTCGTTCCCGCAGAGATGTACGCGCTGCTGACCGGTGATAAGGCCGTCGACCTGGCCGAGTTCTACATCGTCTCCGATGTTGAGCTGACCCAGGGCGAGGAGCTCTCCGTTGCCATCGAGGCAGCCGAGGGCGAGTGCTGCGACCGTTGCTGGAACTACCGCACCACCGTTGGCGAGTACAACGGCCACGCGCATATTTGCAAGCGCTGCGCCGATGCTTTGTAGGTTACGGCGTTCGTAGAACGCCGTAACCTACCGACGCTGCAAACGCCCCTAAGCGGCAATCTGACGTTCAATCGTCGGTCGCGTACCAAAGTACGCTTCCCTCCTCTTTCACGTCACCTTGCTCGCTTAGGGACGTTTTCGCTGTTGGTGACGATAACGCGGCGTTTCCATTGCTGGAGCTAGAGGCTTTCTTTCGACTTGCGTTTTTAGTCGAAAGCTATTAAGCGACATTCCGTTATTCGGAATGTCGCTTTCGTTTTTAGCTGGTTATTTCGCTTGCGTTGGTGGATATGTCGTGCGTTCTGCGTATGGCAATATAAGATAGTTCTTTGTATTAAACGTAATTCGATGTTCTTGAGGGTAGGGGATTGATTTGGGTCGTGCTGGGGATATGACGCCGCCTTTGCGTTGGCGGTTGGGTGTTGCTGGTGGGGTGGCGCTGGCTGTGTTGCTTGTTGACCAGCTGACCAAGCTTGCGGTTCGTGCCGTGGGCGACGCTTTGCATGTGACCGTTATCCCCGGTGTTATCGACTTTATGTTTGTCCGCAATATCGGAGCCGCCTTTAGCATGGGCGAGGGTCATGGCGTCACTTTCGCTGTGTTGGCGCTTGCGGTCATTGTCGCCATTGCCGTGTACTTGCTCCGTGCATCCCAGCTCGCCCATCTTGAGGTCGTGGGCATGGCGATGGTTGCGGGCGGTGCTATTGGCAACGCTATCGATCGTTTGGCCTTTGGCTTCGTGACCGATTTTATTGCCACCACCTTCATCGACTTCCCCGTCTTCAATGTGGCCGATATCGGCATTACCTTGGGCGTCGTGCTCGCCCTCTTCGGATACATGTTCTTGAGCCCCGCGGCCCGTGAGGTCGACGCGACCGCTGAGCTTAACGCCCGTGACGAGGCCCGCGCCAAGCGCAAGGCCCAGCAACGCGGGGAGCGTGCCCGCAAAATTCGCGAAAGGAACGAGCGCTAATGGCCGACATCCATATTCTTGTTGCCGACGATGCCGCCGGTCAGCGTCTTGACGCTTATCTGGGCGCCAATGACGGCTGTCCTACGCGTTCTGCCTGTGCGCATCTGATCGAGGGCGGCGCCGTCGCTGTCAATGGCGAGACCTGCCTGTCCAAAAAGTACGCCGTGCGAGCCGGCGACCGTATTTCGGTCGATTTGCCCGAGCCGCACGATCCCACCGATGTGATTCCCGAGGCCATCCCGCTCGACATTCGCTATGAGGACGATTATCTCATTGTGCTCTCCAAGCAGCGCGGCCTGGTGTGCCATCCTGCGCATGGTCATGAGAGCGGTACGCTCGCGAATGCCCTGGTCTATCACTGCGGTATCGACCATCTGGGCACCGTGCAGGGTGAGGACCGACCCGGCATCGTGCATCGCCTGGATCGCGATACCTCGGGCCTTATGCTCGCGGCAAAAGACGACGACACCCAGCGCGCGCTTCAAAATCTTATCCGCACGCGTACGCTCGATCGTCGCTATATCACGCTTGTCCACGGGCACATCGCCATGGACGAGGGCACCATCAATACCGGTATTGCCCGTTCCACGCGCGACCGCGTCAAGATGGCGGTTTCGGACGACCCCTTTGCCCGTCAGGCCATTACGACCTTCAAGGTGCTCGAGCGCTTTGATTCCACGCGTTTCGACGACGGCTACACGCTTGTCGAGTGCCACCTGTTTACCGGCAGAACGCACCAGATTCGTGTGCACATGCGCCATATCAACCACGCCTGCGTGGGCGATCCGCTCTACGGCAAGTGCGATGCGCGTGCCGATCAGGGTCTGACCAGGCAGTTCCTTCATTCCTGGCGCGTGGCGTTCGACCATCCCGTGACGGGGGAGCGCATTGAGTGCCGCGACGAGTTGCCCTGGGATCTCGCTGCGGTTCTTGACGATCTGGCTCCGCGCTCGCTCGGTCGCACTGCCGCCGGTGACGAAATCGTCTCTCAGCTCGGTCTGCTCGAAGCCTAGCCAGTATTAGGTGGTTTCTTGAACTCGGTAAGCCTGCGGTAAGATATACGGTTGTTTACGTAACGCGTTCTCGGGAGCCTGCATGCTCGCCTTTTTACAAACCAACACACCCATCGTGGTCTTCAACCAGATTGTCGTCACGCTGCTCACGGTCTGCTTTCTGTACCAGGTGGTCTTCTTTGTCATTGGCGCTCTTCGTGGCGAGGTCGCGCCTCCCAAGGCCAAAAAACTCCATCGTTATGCTTTCTTTATCGCGGCGCATAACGAGGAGGCCGTGATCGCCAACCTTGTTCGCTCCATCAAGGACCAGGATTATCCGTCCGAGCTTATCGAGGTCTTCGTGGTTGCCGACGCCTGCACCGACAACACCGCACAGCTCGCGCGCGAGGCAGGTGCCATTGTTTACGAGCGCAATGATCTTGCCCGTAAGGGTAAGAGCTGGGTCATGGACTTTGGCTTCGACCGCATCCTTAACGAGTATCCCGACACGTTTGAAGGCTACTTTATCTTCGATGCCGATAACGTTATCTCCCGCGATTACGTGTCCAAGATGAACGATGCCTTTGACCAGGGATTCCATGTGGTCACGAGCTATCGCAACTCCAAGAATTTTGGCAGCTCGTGGATCTCGGCAGCTAATGCTACTTGGTACCTGCGCGAGGCGCGCTTTCTCAACAACGCGCGTAATATCTGTAAGACGTCTTGCGCCGTCTCGGGTTCGGGCTACCTCATCTCCGCCAGTGTTATTGAGGGCATGCACGGCTGGCAGTTCCACACGCTGACCGAGGACATTCAGTTCACTACGTTCTGCGCTATTCACGGTATTCGCATTGGCTATGCGCCGGCGGAGTTCTTTGACGAGCAACCCGTGACGTTCAAGGCATCCTGGAAGCAGCGTATGCGCTGGACCAAGGGCTTTTACCAGGTGTTCTTTACCTACGGCAAGCATCTGGTCAAGTCGACCTTCCGCTATCATCGCTTTGCCGCTTATGACATGTTTATGACCATCGCTCCGGGTATGCTGCTGTCCCTGATCTCCATGCTCGCCAACGCGACCTTCCTCATCGTGGGCGGGCTTTCGCACGGCTTCTTGGCCACCGAGGTCGAGATGCAGGCTTGCGCCGCCTCGCTCATTATGACCTTCGTGATGATGTACCAGACCTTCTTTATCCTGGCGCTACTCACGACCATCTTCGAGTACAAGCACATTCATTGCGCGCAAAAGTGGCGTTTGGTGACCAACCTGTTTACCTTCCCGATCTTTATGTTCAGCTATATCCCCATCACGGTGGCCGCTCTGTTCCTAAAGGTCGACTGGGTCCCGACGCAGCATGCCGTCAACGTTACCCTCGACGAGGTCATGCAAGGCGCCAAATAATCACCGCCAAAACCACCGCAAAGGGGACAGGCACCTTTGTGGTGGTTTTTGCTTTTGCGATGCAGCTCGAGGAGGAGTCCGATGGCCTATATCCCGTTTTGGATTTGCATCTTTGCCGGCGTGGCAATTGATGCCCGCCATCGACGTTTTCCCAATGAGCTTGCCGGTGCGTGTGCGGTGACGGCGTTAGTGGGCGTTTGGCTCGACAAAGGCGTTAACACGGCGCTTGACCATGCCGGTCTTGCGGTCATCGTCTACTTTGCTCTCGTGCTGACTGAGTCCCTCTGGCGTCGTTTTCGCCAAACCCCGGGCATCGGCATGGGAGATGCCAAGGCACTCTTTGCGCTTTGCACGCTCGACCCTATGGGCGGCATCGTCGCATTTGCCACTGCGCTCCTGGTCCTTGCCGTCTCCTGCCTCATCACAAAATCGCGCTCCCTGCCATTGCTCCCGTTTTTGGTGCCGATTTTTGCCATAATCGAGGTCGTGGGCTGCACATTGTAACCGATTGCGCATCCTTCTTAAGGAGCATGCCATGGCAACTAATCAAGAAACGGCCGTCATTAAGGCGCGCATGGACTGTATTCCCTCGGCGTTGTCGCCCGAACTTGTCGAGCGCATTGCCGCTGATCGTGCTTCGGGCTATGTCAACCCGTATCGTTGTAACGACGACCAGGTCATTCGTCGTATTGATCGCGCTGCCGACAAAGGCACGCTTATGCGTCCGGCGTTTATGCGCGATACCGAAAAGATACTTCATCTTCCGGCGTACACCCGTTATGCAGGCAAAACGCAGGTCTTTAGCTTCCGTAGCAATGACGATCTGTCACGCCGCGGTTTGCACGTGCAGCTTGTCTCGCGCATTGCGCGCGATATCGGTCGCGCCCTGGGGCTCAATTGCGATCTGATCGAGGCGATTGGCCTGGGTCATGACTTGGGACACACGCCTTTCGGCCATGCCGGCGAGCGCTTCCTCAACGATATCTATCATGAGCGCACGGGGCGTTATTTTTTTCATAATGTGCAGTCGGTCCGCGTGCTCGACGCGTTGTATGGCCGCAACGTGTCGCTCCAGACGCTCGACGGCGTGCTATGCCATAACGGCGAGTACGAGCAGCGTGTGTTTGAGCTCTCGGACATGAGCTCCTTTGACCAGTTTGACCTGACGGTTGAAGATTGCATTGCCACGGGCTATAGCGCAATTGAGCATCTGCGTCCCATGACGCTCGAGGGCTGCGTCGTTCGCATCTCGGATATTCTTGCCTACGTTGGGCGCGATCGCCAAGACGCCATTGCGGCGGGCCTGCTGTCACCCGACGCCTTTGATGATGGCCGGGGCGGTGCCTACAACAGTTGGATCCTCACGCATGCCTCCATCGATATCGTTGAGCACAGCTATGGTAAGCCGCGTATCGAGATGAGCGAGGACCTGTTTGAGGAAATTCGCCGAGCCAAGCACGAGAACTACGAGAAGATCTATAGCAAGGGCGGTATCGAAGGCGATTCCGAGGCGGAGCTGCGCGAGGCGTTCGTAAAGCTCTACGACCGTTGCCTGCAGGATATAAACGAAGGCGACGAGTCCTCTTACATCTTTAAGCACCATATTTCGCGCATTGAGCAGCAGCTTTCCTACTACGATCGCACCTATGCCTGGCAGGACGACAGGGATCAAGCCGTGGTGGATTATATCGCGAGCATGACGGATGGCTATTTCTGTGAGCTCACGAGCAAGCTGTTCCCTGGTCTGGAGTTTCCGCATCGTACCTATATTAACGAACGGTAGTTCGTATAAATTCGGTATACTGTTAGTGGAAAAAGTTTTTGAATGATGCACGGGATGGCTATGGACGACCTTTTTTCTGCTTCGACGCGCGAGCGTTCCTTTCAGAATGCGCCGCTTGCGGTTCGCATGCGCCCCAATTCGCTCGACGAGTATGTGGGCCAGCAAAAGGCCGTCGGTAAGGGCTCATGGTTGCGTGCCGCGATCGAGCACGATGTGCTTTCGAGCGTGATACTGTACGGGCCGGCCGGTACGGGTAAGACGACGCTGGCCCACATTATCGCCAACCATACCAAGAGCGAGTTTGTCGAGGTCAGCGCCGTGACGGGCACCGTGAAGGACTTGCGTCGCGTGATTGACGAGGCCAAGACGCGCCTGAATACGTACGACCGCCGCACCATTCTATTCATCGATGAGATTCACCGCTTCTCTAAGTCGCAGCAGGATGCCCTGCTGCATGCCGTTGAGAACCGTACCGTCATTATGATTGGCGCTACGACGGAGAATCCGTACTTCGAGGTCAACTCGGCGCTGCTCTCACGTGGTCGAGTCGTGGAACTCGAACACCTTAAGGACGAGGACATTGCCACGCTGATCGAGCGTGCGCTCGAGGCTCCGCATGGTCTGAACGGTAAGTTCTCGGCCGATGAGGATACAGTCAAGACCATTTGTACGCTGGCTGCGGGTGATGCACGCTCGGCCCTGACGACACTTGAGCTGGCGAGTGAGATTGCCGTCACGCGTCCCGATACCGAGGGAACGCCGGCGCCGGCGGCGGGGGAGCGTTATCCCATCACCGTGGATGACGTAAAGATTGCCAACCCGCGTCGTGGCTTTTCGTACGACAAAAACGGCGACATGCACTACGACATTATCAGTGCGTTTATTAAGTCTATGCGCGGTAGCGACCCCGATGCCACGATCTATTGGCTCGCGCGCATGATTGATGCGGGGGAGGATCCCAAGTTTATCGCTCGCCGTATTATGATTCAGGCTTCTGAGGACGTTGGCAACGCCGATCCGCAGGCGCTTTTGGTGGCGCATGCCGCGTTTAAGTCTGCCGAGGTCATTGGCTATCCCGAGTGCCGCATTAACCTGGCTCAGGCTGCACTCTATGTGTGCTTGGCGCCAAAATCCAACGCGTGTGAGGCTTCGATCGATGCGGCGCTTGCCGATATCCACTCTAGTGGGCTTCGCGAGGTGCCGAGTTATCTGCGCGATCGCCATCGCCCGGGCAGCGACGACTACGGTGTGTATAAATACCCGCACGATTATCCCGAAGGCTGGGTCGATCAGCGCTATTTGCCCGAGGGGCTGGAGCGCGGTGCGTTCTGGCAGCCTGCCGGGCGCGGCTGGGAAGAGTGGCGCGTAGAGCAAAGCGAACGCGACCGCAGCGGGAATGCACCGAAGTAGCTGCTGATAATTTTGTCCCACGTTGCTGCTCTTGGCATGTTCGGTCCCCTTTGGGGTACCATGAAAAGCGTCTGTATTTCGATTCTTCCGGGAGGCTTGTATGAGTCCCATTCAAATCGCCCTGCTGCTGCTCGCCGTTGCCGGCGTGTGGGCCATCGCTGAGCTCGCGCTTACCCTGCGCAAGACCCGCAATGTTGTCGACTCGCTCGATAAGACCGTGAACGACCTCAACAACACCATCGCCGAGGCTCAGCCTGTGGTGGCAAAGCTCGATGGCGCTGTCGATGAGCTTACGCCGGCGCTTGCCCAGATGGAGCCGCTGCTTAAGTCGAGCAAGACGGCAGTTGATGCCCTTACCTCCAATCTCGTTGAGGTCGAAGCCGTGGTTCGCGACATTTCCGAGGTTACGGGCAGCATGGCCGAGGCCAGCAATGCTGTGTCAAGCGTGACCGACTCTGCCGCCGGTGCTGTGCAGAAGCTCTTCAATAAGGTGAAGGCTCCTGCAGCTGACACCGAGCGCAAGCTCGCCGCTGCTGCTGCGGAGGCTGAGCGGCCTACCGAGCGCGTCCTAATTGGCGAGAACGAGGCCGCCGCGGGCGACGATGATGGCCGGAAGTCTGTAGCCAAGCCGGCTCAGTATTACACGTATACGCCCGCCGCGACCTCTGAGGAGTCCTGCGATGAGTAGCGAAGCAACCTGCCCCATCACGCTGACCGTTGCCGGCGACCCGCGTCTCGCTCGCCTTGTGCGCATGACGGCAGCCAACGTTGGTGCCCTGTGCTCCATGTCTGTCGATCGCATCGAGGACATCCGCATGGCTGCCGAGGAAGCCTTTATCTTTGGTTGCACCGCGGTCGACTGCGACGACATCACCATCAAATTCGATGTCGATGAAACCCACGTTGGCATGACTATTACCTTTGGCGATCAGGCTACGGTCGATGAAGACGACCAGGCTGCGGTGTATGCCGAGCTCATCCTCGCGAGCGTGTGCGACTCCTACGAAAAGACTGCGGCGCCCCTAACGCTTTCCCTCGACCTCAAGGCGGATATCTAATATGACCGAACGTTCCCGGAGCGGTAAGACCGCTTGGGACAAGGAGAAAACCCGCGAGCTGTTTCGTCGTTACAAGGAGACCGGTGATCCGGACGCCCGCGAGCAGCTCGTCATGTCCCATATGAACCTGGTAAGGTTTCTTGCCAACAAATTTAAGAATCGCGGCGAGCCGCTCGACGACCTCATGCAGGTCGGCTATCTGGGTTTGCTCAAGGCTATCGACCGCTTTGATCCCGAGCGCGGGCTCGAGTTCACGACATTTGCAACGCCCACTATCCTGGGCGAGATCAAACGTCATTTTCGCGACAAGGGCTGGAGCGTGCGCGTACCGCGTCGTCTGCAGGAGCTTTCGGCCAAGGTCAACCAAGCTACTGACAAACTTACCAACGAGCTGCAGCGTTCGCCCAAGGTTGAGGAGATCGCTGAGTATCTAGATGTGACTGTCGATGAGGTCCTCGAGGCTATGGAATCGTCTTCGGCTTATACCTCGGTGCCCATCGAGGCTCCTGGTGCGTCCGATTCCGACGATGCGCCCTCGATTCTCGACCGCTACGCCGACGACGACAACGAGCTCGACTTTACCGATGACCGCCTGGTGATCGAGGAAGCCATCCGCGATTTTTCGCCGCGCGAGCGCGAGGTGATCGAGCTGCGCTTTGTGAAGGGCATGACCCAGATCGAGATCGCCAAGAAGCTGGGTATTTCTCAGGTGCAGGTTTCGCGTCTGCTGCGCCGCACGCTTAAGAAGATTCAGGACAAGATCGACCCCGACGGAGTGATGATTCGTTCATGAGTGAGCACCCCCAACAAACCGATCGCGTGCTGCGCGACACCCGCATTCTGACGCTTCGCATTTGGGCTGTTGTCGGCTGCATTGTCATCGCCGCTGTCATCTTTAACCTTATGGGCATCCTGGCGCCGGTTATCGAGTTTCTCGCCGTTGGTTCCATCATTGCCTTTGTGATGTCCCCGATCACCAATTGGCTCGAGCATCATGGCGTCGGCCGTGGCATCGGTTCGCTTATCGCGCTTATTGTTGTTGTTGCCGTGCTCGTCGGTGTCGTTTGCATCTTGTCGCCGATTCTCTTTGGTCAGATCATGGAAGTCCTGAGCCGCCTGCCCGAGCAGCTTCGTGTTGCGGGTGGCGATCTCAACGAGATGATCTCGCATGCCAAGACGCTCAACAACACGCCGCTCAAGGAGTATTTGGACGATAATCTTTCGTCGCTTGTTACCGTTGCATCGAAGTATGTGTCTCAGATCGCTGCCGAGCTTGGCCGCGGTGTGTTCCCGCTCATCACCAATACGGCCTCGCAGTTGTTCGTGATCTTCCTTGGTCTGGTACTTGCGTACTGGATGGCCTGCGACTACCCTCGCATGCACCACGAGATTTGCACCATCATCGGTCAGGAGAAGGAGACCTCGTACCGCTTTATGGTCGCCATCCTTTCTCGCTCTGTCGGCGGCTACATGCGCGGTATGGTCGTGACGTCCATCTGTGGTGGTTTCCTCGCCTTTATCGGTTTTATGATCATCGGCCATCCGTATGCGGCGCTCATGGCTATCTTTACCGGCATCATGCATTTGGTTCCGGTCGTCGGTCCTTGGGTGAGCGCCGCAATCGCCACAGTGCTTGGTTTCATGTTCAGCCCCATGTTGGCGTTATGGACGCTTATCGTGACGATGGTCGCGCAAAACGTCACCGATAACGTGATTTCGCCTAAGGTTATGCAGAGCTCGGTGCAGGTGCATCCCATCATGAGCCTCACGGCGCTCGTTATTGGCTCGGCACTCATGGGCCCCATCGGCATGATTATTGCCATCCCGCTTTGTGCGGCCCTCAAAGGTATCTTCGTGTACTACTTCGAGAATGAGACCGGCCGCCAGCTTGTGGCCTATGACGGCGCCGTGTTTAAGGGCACACCGTACCGCGATGCCGATGGCAACCCGGTCGCCGCCTACGACGCGCTCGGCGACGACACCTTCATTTACGAGTCCGAGCTCATCGGCAACGAGACTGCGCCCGAGGCCCAAGCGATGCCTAAGCCCGAGTTCGATAATCCCTGGATCAAGCTCTCGGGTTTGCAACCCGATGCCACGGGCTTCTTCAAGAATCCCTTCGCCAAGGACGATGACTCCAACTCGGACGATGATACCAAAACCGGCATCGACGGCTCCATGGACGATGATGACAACTAGCGGGGTAATTCGGATTAATATTCATACACGCTAACATGCAATTTCGCTGAAGGGCCGGCATTGTGCCGGCCCTCTTTTTTGCACTTGCGCGGTGGGATGGTAATATCGTTACGTTTGAACTGTTTCGATGTGAAACCGAGGAGATTCCCTCTATGAGTGCTGACTACCCGTCTATGACTACGGCCGAGATCCGCTCCAAGTTCCTCAACTTCTTTGAGGAGCGCGGTCTTAAGCTCTATCCTTCTTCGTCCCTCGTCCCCGACGATCCTTCGCTGCTGCTTGCCAACGCTGGCATGAACCAGTTTAAGGAGTACTACCAGGGCAAGAAGACCATGAAGGAGATCGGCGCTATCTCCTGCCAGAAGTGCGTCCGCACCAACGACATCGATTGCATCGGCGAGGATGGCCGTCACCTGTCCTTCTTCGAGATGCTCGGCGACTTCTCCTTTGGCGGCGTCTCCAAGCAGCAGGCCTGCGCCTGGGCCTTTGAACTCATCACCAAGGAGTTCAAGCTGCCGCTCGACCGCCTGTACTTTACCGTCTTTACCGAGGACGACGAGACCCACGACGTGTGGCGTTCTTTGGGCGTTGCCGAGGACCACATCTCCCGCTTGGGCGAGGACGACAACTTCTGGGCCGCTGGCCCCACCGGCCCCTGCGGTCCGTGCTCCGAGATCTACTTTGACATGGGCGAGGAGGTCGGTTGCGGCAGCCCCGACTGCAAGCCCGGCTGCGACTGCGACCGCTTCCTTGAGTTCTGGAACCTCGTGTTTACCCAGTACGACCGTCAGGAGGACGGCTCCATGCCGGAGCTGCCGCACCGCAACCTCGATACGGGCATGGGCCTGGAGCGCATGGCCGCTATCATGCAGCACAAGACTGCTAACTACGACGGCGATCTGATGCAGCATCTCATCAAGCTGGGCGAGGGGATCAGCGGCAAGACCTATGACGCCGATGATTACTCCGGCGCCAGCCGCTCGCTGCGCATCATCGCCGATCACTCCCGTGCCGTCGACTTTATGATTTCCGACGGCATCCTCCCCGGTAACGAGGGTCGCGAGTACGTCCTTCGCCGTCTGCTCCGCCGTGCCGTGTTCCACGGTCGCCTGCTGGGTATCGAGGGTGCCTTCCTGACCAAGTTCATCGACGAGGTCAACGCTCAGATGGGCGAGGCCTATCCTGAGCTGCTCAAGAACGTCGCGCTCGTCAAGGGTATCGTCGCCTCCGAGGAGGAGCGTTTCTCCACGACGCTCGACAACGGTCGCGTCTACCTGGATGAGGCCCTGGCAGCGCTTGCCGAGGGTGCTGTGCTTCCGGGCGATGTTGCCTTTAAGCTGCACGACACCTTTGGTTTCCCCATCGACCTGACCGTCGAGATCGCCGGCACCGCTGGCCACGATGTCGACATGGACGGCTTTACCGCCTGCATGGAGGACCAGAAGGCCCGCGCCCGCGCCAACGCTAAGGGCGATGCCTGGGGCAGCTTCAACGATGTGTGGGTCGAGCTTTCCGACAAGGTCGCAGCGACCGAGTTCGACGGCTATGACAACGATGTGATCGAGGGCGCCAAGGTTGTCGCCATCGTGCGCAACGGCGAGTCCGTCGAGTCCGCAGCCGCCGGCGAGGACGTCGAGGTCGTGCTCGACCGCACCCCGTTCTACGCCGAGATGGGTGGCCAGCAGGGCGATGCCGGAAAGCTTTCCGCCGAGGGCGTTGTTCTTACCGTTTCCGATACCAAGAACCACAACGGCCTGTATGCCCACGTCGCGCACGTTGCCGAGGGCACGCTGACCGTCGGTGCCGCTGTGACCGCCGCGCTCGACGCCGAGCGCCGTGGCTTCCTGCGCCGCAACCACACCGCCACGCACCTGCTCGACGCTGCCCTTAAGCAGGTCCTGGGCGAGCACGTCTCCCAGGCCGGCTCGCTGGTGACGCCCGAGCACCTGCGCTTTGACTTTACACACTTCGAGGCCCTGTCCTCCGAGCAGCTCAAGGCTGTCGAGGACCTGGTCAACCAGCAGATCTTCGCTTCCAAGCCGGTCGTGACCCGTGTCATGGGCATCGACGAGGCTAAGGCTGCCGGCGCTGTCGCCCTGTTTGGCGAGAAGTACGGTGACGTCGTCCGCGTTGTCTCCGTGGGCGCTGAGGACCAGCCGTTCTCCCGCGAACTCTGCGGTGGCACACACGCTGCCAACACCGCCGAGATCGGCCTGTTCAAGATCATTTCCGAGTCCTCCACGGGCTCCAATGTCCGCCGTATCGAGGCCGTGACCTCTAAGGGTGCCCTCGACTACATGGCCGACCGCTTGGCGCTCGTTGACGCCGCCGCCGCTGCGCTTAAGTGCCGCGTCGACGAGGTCCCCGCCCGCGTGGAGAACCTGCAGGCCGAGCTGCGCGAGACGTCCAACAAGCTCAAAAAGGCTCTGACTGGTGGCTCCTCCGACGCCATTTCCAGTGCCATCGCGGGTGCTGTCGAGCTCGGCGGCTACAAGCTGGTCGTCGCTGAGCTCCAGGGCCTTGAGGCTGCCGACCTGCGCAACGTATGGGATACCGTGCATCAGAAGGTCGCCGGCCCTGTCGCTTGTGTCGTCGCCAGCGTGACTGAGAAGGGCACTCCGGCCCTGCTCGCCGCCGGCTCCGATGACGCCGTCAAGGCCGGTTTCCACGCCGGTAACGTGATCAAGCAGATCGCAGGCCTGGTCGACGGTCGCGGTGGTGGCCGTCCCAACATGGCTCAGGCCGGTGGCAAGAATGCTGCCGGCATCGCCGATGCCCTCGCGGCCGCCAAGACCGCGCTCGGCGCCTAAGAATCTAGGTAGTCGCTGTGGTCGCGCTTGCGCTGGACATAGGGGAGACCAGGATCGGCATCGCCGTCTCGAGCCGTGATGGCATGATGGCGATGCCCGTCAAGGTGCTCCCGGCCGCCGAGGTCACCGGTATGGCCAAGACGTTCCGCTACCTGGTCGAGGACTATGAGCCCGACATCCTGGTTAGCGGACGTCCCTTGACCATGGCCGGTGAGCCCGGCCCCCAGGCCGAGCGCGTTGCCGCCGTGGCGCAAAAGATTGCCGACAAGCTCGATCTTCCACTGGAGTTTGAGGACGAACGTCTGTCTTCGCAAGAGGCCAAGCGTATCCTGCGCGAGCAGGGCCTCAACGAAAAGCAGATGAGGGGCAAGATCGACATGATTGCCGCCAGCCTGTTTTTGCAGACGTGGCTCGATCGTAAAAACGAGGAGGTTTCGCATGCCTAGCGCTTCCGATCCGCGCCAGCAGAATCGTACACGGCAGCCGGCGTCGCGCCCTGCTCAGCCTGGCCAGCGTCCGGCACAGCCGACGCAGCGCGCAGCTCAGCCTGCCGCGCGCTCGGTGCAGTCCTTCTCTCATTCGGCCCAACCTGTTCAACGGACGGGTCAGCAGCCTTCTGCTCGTTCGGTTCAGCATTCGGCTTCTCACGCGGCTCAGCAGCCCACTGCTCGTACGGCCCAGCCTGCAGGCGGTACCCGCTTTAAGCAGCAGGCACCTACCCAGCGAACTCAGGCCCCTCAATCGCATTCGCATCACACTCGCGGTTCGCATGGCGTTGCTCCGGCGACCCGCTCGAGCTACAACACGCATGCTCGTCGCGGTGCTCAAAAGAAGAGTGCTCCGGTTCCCATGATCATCGGCGTTGTGGTGGCGGTGCTTGCGCTTGCTGCGATCGCTTTCTTTGTCGTGCCGGCCGTCAAGGGCTTCTTCGCCGGTGGGGATACCAAGGTCACGGCTGGTCAGCAGGTTACGGTGACCATTCCCGACGGTGCTTCGGGCGATACTATCGCCTCGATTCTCTCCGAGAACCATATCGTCGAAAATCCCAAGGATTACTATGCGGCGGTGAAAAAGCTCAACGCCGATATGTCGCTCAAGCCTGGCACCTATTCGTTTACCACGCTCATGGATGCGACCAAGGTTGTTCAGCAGCTCATGGAAGGTCCCAACGCGGGCTCCAATGCGCTGACTATCCCTGAGGGCCTAACGGTCGATCAAGTCGCCGACCGTGTGGCCCAGGCCTACGACGGCATCTCTAAGGAAGACTTCCTCAACCAGGCCAAGGCCTCCAACTACGTGGACGACTATAGCTTCCTTAAGGGCGCCGCCAACGACTCGCTTGAGGGTTTCTTGTTCCCCAAGACTTATTCGTTGGGCGATTCGCCGACGGCCGATGACGTGATTCGTGCTATGCTCGATCAGTTTAAGACCGAGTACAAGTCGCTTGACTTTGCGAGCTGCGAAGCCAAGATCAAGGAGCGCTATGGTGTGGAGATGTCCGACTACGACATCGTCAACTTGGCCTCTATCGTTGAGCGCGAGGGCCTCAACGCCGATCAACGTGCGCACGTGGCCTCGGTCTTCTACAACCGCCTTGCCGGCAAGCTCGACGGTCTGCGCTATCTCAACAGCGATGCGACCATGATGTATGTCACCGGTGGCGAGGTTACCGCCGACGACCTGCAGAGCGATAGTCCGTATAACACCTATAAGCACGAGGGCCTGCCGCCCACGCCCATCTGCTCTCCGTCGCTCGAGGCGCTTAAGGCCACGCTTGAGCCGACCGACTCCGATGACCTGTATTTCTACATTACGCAGGACGAGGAGTACTTCTCGCAAACCTACGAAGAGCATCAACAGTCTTGGAATTAGCATGAGGATTTTTAGCCCCAAACGATACGTTGCCTCGGTCGATCGCATCGACCTTGATACCCTGTGGGCCGACGGCAAACGCGCCATTCTGCTCGATCGCGATAACACCCTGGTGCCGCGCGACACCGAGCAGGTTCCCGCCGCGGTTTCCGCTTGGCTCGATGCCGCCCGCGCCAAAGGCTTTAAGCTGTGCATGGTGTCCAACAACTGGCATCGCGACCAGGTCATGAGCTCTGCACGCGAGCTGGGACTCGAGGCCATCAGCCACGCCATGAAGCCGGCGCCGTTTGCCCTCAAGGCGGGTCTTAAGCGCCTCGGCGCCACAGCCGACGAGGCGGTGCTGATCGGTGATCAGCTCTACACTGATGTGTGGAGCGGCAATTTTGCCGGCGTCGATACTATCCTGGTTAAGCCGCAGGCAACCCAGGACCTGTGGTACACGCAGATCTTCCGTATCTTTGAGCGCCGGGCCCTGCGCGACCTTCCCTGCGAGGAATAGGTTTCGCCATGTCTCAGCACATCAAACACGGCTGCGACCATATCTTCTTTATCGGCTTTTTGGGCGCGGGCAAATCGACGCTCGCGCGCAACGTCGGCACTATGTTCAAGCGGCGTTTTATCGATACCGACCGCCTGGTCGTGCGCCGTTGCGGCAAGTCGGTAACCGAGATTTTTGAGACCGAGGGCGAGGATCGTTTTCGCGAGCTCGAGACCTCGGCGCTCCGTTCGCTCCAAAGCGAGCGCAGCCTGTTGGTTTCGTGCGGGGGCGGTATCGTCGAGACGCCGGTGAATATTGAGTTGATGCACGAAATGGGTACGTGTGTGTACCTCGAGGGCGACTTCGAGGATTCGATTCGCCAGATTCGTCGGTCCGACACGCGCCCCGATTTCCGCTCGCCCGAGCATGCCGCGCGCCTGTTTGAGCATCGCCGTCCGCTGTATCGACAGGCCGCCGACCTTACCCTTGATATTCGCAACAAGTCCTTCGAGGACGTTTCCTACCTTTGTGCCGAGATGCTTTTGGAGCGTGGACTGCTATGATTCGCCGTCAACTGATCAATTTCCAAAACCGCAGCGTCGATGTCCGTGTCGGATTGGGTGCGTTCGATGAGCTTTCGCGCATGTTTGCCTCGGCCGTGGGCAAGCCTAAGCGCACGATGGTGGTTTGGAACGACGCCACATCCGAGCGTTTTGGCGAGGTCGTCGAGCATGCGCTGGTCGACGCCGGCTTTGCCGTGTCGCTGCTCGTCTTCGAGGTTTCGCCTGCCGGCGCTACGCTGGCCGATGCCGATACCGTCTTTGGCGCCCTGTCGGCTAACGGCATTACCTGCGACGATTTGGTTGTCGCCGTTGGCGATGCCTCAACCTGCTCGGTTGTTAGCTGGTGCGCCAACCAGTGGTGCGGTCGCACCGAGTGCGCGCTGCTGCCGACGACGTTCGACGCCATGCTCACGGTCGCGACGACCATGAAGCCGCTCGTCGCCTCGTCGGCCAATGCGCTTCCCGCTATCGCGTTTCGTCCCGAACCGGGCTTGGTCGTGTGTGACCTCGACCTTGTTCGCGAGACGGACCCCGAGGACCTCAAGCTCGGCTTTGTGGTACTTGTTGGCACCATGCTTTCGAGCAGCAAGTCCCGCTGGAATCAGTTTATTGAGACCGTCCCCGAGATTCTCGCGGGCGAGGAGGTCGCACTCGTCAATGCCGTCCAATGGTCTCAGACTGCCCGCAAGGACGTGCTGACGGCCACGAACCCGAGCGCTCGCCATGCGCTCGATTTTGGCAAGACGGGGGAGCGCACCCTGCGCGCTTGCTTGGGCGATGCCGCTTCGCAGGTCCCTGCCTATCAGCTGTTATCCGAGGGCATGCGCTTTGAGGCGCGCCTAGCACATGATGCCTGCGATTTCGATATCGATTACGTCTTTGAGGTCGATGACTGCCTGGAGGACTTTGGTATCGAGGAACTTGCCTTCGATCTGGAGCCTGCCGCATATATCGAGGAGTTCCGCAGGCAGCAGTTCGCGCGCTCAAACCGCAGCATGCTGCCGCTGCCCGCGGCACTCGGCGCCATTCGCCTAACGAACGTTGAGGACGAGGTTCTTGAGCGCCATGCTCACGCCTACTTGGCTTCTCGCAAAGAACTTTTCTAAGATTTATTGACTTCCATCGTCTTTCGTATCATGTTGAGGGGCGGGTTTCCAATCGGTTGCGGATCGCATGCGATTCCGTCGTTCGGTTGAGACCCGTCCCGTCTATATAGAGACAACAAGAAAGGAATCTGCATGTCTGAGTTTGCTGCCGGTCCTGCCGGTCGTATCGAGCGTGTCCGTGCCCTGATGGCCGAGCGTGGCTACGACGCCATCGTGGTGCGCGACGAGGCCAACCTTCGTTGGCTTACGGGCGTGAAGGGCGTCTTCGACTACACCTTCGAGTTCCCGCACGCTGCGTTTATTACGGCCGACCAGTGCCTGTTCCATACCGACTCGCGCTACCTCAACAGCTTTGAGGAGAACACGCCCGCCGGCAGCCCTTGGGTCTACGACATGGACGAGGGCACCATCCCCGGTTGGGTCGCCGGCAAAATCGCGGCCAACAAGTGCCGCGTCTGCGCTGTCGAGGACGACATGCAGATCAACTTCTATCAGGGTATTCAGCGTGGTCTGGAGGATCGTTCCGTCGCCTGCATGCTGCCGCTGATGCATGCCGACATTCGCAAGATGCGCGCCATCAAGGACGCCGAGGAGATCGAGCTCATGCGCCATGCGCAGTCGATCACCGACGCCGCCTTCCAGCACATGCTCGGCTATATTAAGCCTGGTATGACAGAGAAGCAGGTACGCAACGAGCTCGAGAATTTTATGTTCGCCAACGGTGCCGACAGCCTTGCCTTCGGCTCCATCGTGGCGAGCGGTCCCAACACCGCCAATCCGCATGCCGTGCCGAGCGACCGCGTGATCGAGAAGGGCGATTTCGTTCTCATGGATTACGGCGCGGGCTACTGCGATTACCGCTCCGACATGACACGCACTGTTGTGATGGGCGAGCCCACGCAGGAGCAGCTCGACCTGTACGCGCTCGTGCGCCGTACGCACGAGGAGTGCGTCGCCGCCATTCATCCGGGCGTCGAGGGCAACGACATCTACAAGCTCTCCAAGAAGATCATCGGCGATGCCGGCTATGGCGATTACTATAACCATGGCTTGGGCCACGGCGTCGGTATCGATATTCACGAGCTGCCCAACTTCAACCGCAGCAAGAACATCATCGAGGTTGGCTCAGTTGTCACCATGGAGCCCGGCGTCTACCTGCCCGGCGTGGGCGGCGTGCGCCTTGAGGACTACGGCGTGGTCACCGAGAATGGCTACGAGCCCTTCACCAAGACCCCTCACGACCTGCATGTTATCGACTGCTAGTCCACTTCGGTAGATAGTTTGGGGCGGGGCGTCCGAATCGATCCGGACGCCCCGCGTTCTCTTTTTATGCGCTCGCTGCAGGCGCCGTCTGCAAGTGTATAATTTCTACCGTATGTAATTTGGACGCTTGTGCGTTCTGCCCATAAGAAGAAAGGTCGCTATGCCTACCATTTCTACCGCCGACTTCAAGAACGGCCTCGGTCTCCGCATTAAGGACAAGGTCTACACCATCGTCGAGTTCCAGCATGTCAAGCCGGGCAAGGGCGGCGCGTTTGTGCGCTACAAGACCCGCGACATCAAGAGCGGCCGCGTCGTCGAGAACACCTGCAACGCCGGCACCAAGTTCGAGAGCGTCATGCTCACCACCCGTGAGTTCCAGTACCTCTACAACGATGGCGCTGACTACATCTTCATGGACAACGAGACCTATGAGCAGGTTCCCGTTCCCGAGGACATGGTGGGCGAGAACTCCAAGTGGCTGCGCGAGAACGACATCTGCCAGCTGCTCTTCGCCGACGATGAGCTCATGGGCGTGACGCCGCCGATGTTCATCGAGACCACCATCGTCCAGACCGACCCGGGCTTTAAGGGCGACACCGTCCAGGGTTCCACCAAGCCGGCCACGATTGACACCGGCGCTGTCATCCAGGTCCCCATGTACCTCAACGAGGGCGAGGTCATCAAGGTTGACACCCGCGACGGCAAGTTCGTCTCCCGCGTCTAGCAACCAACTCTTCTAGGAGGACTCATGCCCCAGGAAATCAAGATTGACGGCATCGGCATTTCGCCCGATGTTCTGACCGCCATCGTCTCGCGCGCCGTGTCGGATGTCGAGGGCATCGCCTCCGTTGGCGTCAAGGACCTTGCCACCAACCTTGTCTCCATGATGCTCTCGTCCAAGGCCCCGGCTTCCGAGCCGGCGGTCGAGGCCGAGGTCGTCGGCGACAAGCTCGCACTCACCGTGCGTGTCGTGGTGTTCTTTGGCTATCCGTTCAAGAAACTCGCCGAGGCCGTTCGCGCCGCCGTGGTCGCCGCCATCGATGCCCAGGTGGGCGTCGAGGTCGAACGCGTTGACGTTTGCATCGACGGCCTCGTTTTCCCCAAGGAGTAACCTTTGAGCCTTAAGGTTTATCGCGGGCGCACGCTTGCCCGCAGTCAGGCGCTGCAGCTGCTGTTCCAGGCCGAGGCCACGGACAGCCCGCTCGAGCGCGTCCTCGAGGGCGATTTCCTGATTTCGAAGGGTCCCCTCGATCCCTATGCGCTGGAGCTGTGCCGCGGTGCCTATGAGCATATCGATCGCATCGACTGCGCTCTGCGCTCCGTTGCCAAGAACTGGGATCTTATGCGCATGCCCGGCGCCGACCGCAATCTGCTGCGTATCGCCGTTTACGAGATGCGTTTCCTCACCGACGAGGAGGTCTCGGACGCCATCGTAATCAACGAGGCCGTCGAGCTTGCCAAGGCCTATGGCACCGACCAGTCCGCGTCGTTCGTCAACGGCGTGCTGGGCAAGATCGCTCGCAGCGAGGAGCTGCCGGGCGAGGACCTGTATCAAGAGCTGCTGGCCGAAGATCGCGCTCGTGAGGAGGCACAGGCTGCCGAGGCTGCCGCCAAGGTTGCGGTTGCCCAGGCTGAGGCTGGCGTGCTGGCCGAGGATGCGGACGCCGCCGAGGCTGTTGTCGACTCCGTCGAGGAGTAGCCATGCCAGAGGGTTCCGTCCGCAACTTCGACGAGATCTCGGACCGTCTGGACCAGATAATCGCTACCGTTCGCTCCAAGGATACGTCCTTGGAGCGTTCACTCGATCTGTTTGACGAAGCGATTGAGCTGGGCTCCCGCGCGGTCGATATGGTCGACAAGTTTGAGTTGACGCCGCGTGAGGCCGACAAGCTCGAGCAGGAATACGATGAGGATGCGGCAAACGAATCCCAGGATAGCTAGGCCGCATCTCCGGATACGAATGGTTGATGGCATTCATGAAACGCGTGCGTCTTGATGACGAACTGATTTCACAGGGCATCTGCGCCGATCGCGCGGATGCCCTTCGCACTCTTATGGCCGGCTTGGTCTCGAGTGGCGGCGAGCGCTTGACTTCGCCGGGCCTTAAGGTGACCCCGGGTCTGCCGTTGCACATGAAGGGGCGCATTCCATATGTTGGTCGCGGCGGTCTTAAGCTCGAAGGCGCGCTTGATGCGTTTGGTATCAATCCGACGGGCCTTGCCTGTCTGGATGTGGGCTGCTCTACCGGCGGCTTTACCGATTGCCTGCTCAAGCGCGGAGCTGCGACCGTTGTCTCGGTGGACGTGGGTCGCGCCCAGTTCGATTGGTCGTTGCGTCAGGACGATCGCGTGACGCTGCATGAGCGCACAAACGTGACGCAGCTGCCTGAGCTTGGCTATGCCGGCGCCATCGACCTGGCTGTGTGTGATGTCTCGTTTACCAGCATCGCGAACATTATCGATGCGGTACTGGCGTGCCTGGCTCCTACGGGTGCATTCTGCACGCTCGTAAAGCCGCAGTTTGAGGCTCCGGCGGCGCTGGTGGGCGAGGGCGGCATTGTGACCGAGCCCGCCGTGCGCCGCGATACACTCGTGGCGGCGGTTGAACTCTTTGCTGCCAAGGGCCTGTTCCCGGTCGATGTGTGCGTGTCACCCATTCATGGTGCCAAGGGCAACGTTGAGTTTTTCGTGTACGGCACGAGATTTGAACCCGGCGACCGCTCGCAAGACGAGCTGCAATCCCAGGTATCGGTTTTGAGCGAGAAAGCTGCAACGCTATGAAGGTCTTTCTGGTTCCCAATTACTACAAGCAAGAGGCGGTCGAGAGCGGCCTGATGCTCGAGCTTTGGCTGACGCGCCAGGGCTATGAAGTCGCATGGGCTGCCGACCAGCGATCGAAGATTCAAAGCACGCCTGATATTGATGGCTCCGATCTGGTCATTACGCTCGGCGGGGACGGTACGTTGCTGCGCGCTGCCCGCATCCTCAACCATCGCGAGATTCCTATCCTCGGTCTTTCCTATGGTCACCTGGGCTTTTTGACGGCTGCGAGTCCCGAGGAGCGCGACATTCTGCAGGTCGTGAGCGACGCCCTGTCCGGCGAGCTGCATGTGAGCCGTCGCGCTACCATCGCCGCGGATATCGTGTCCGTGCGCGAAGACGGTACGAAGGATGTCGTGCGCACCTTCGCCCTCAACGACATGGCGCTTACGCGCGGCCCCCTGTCCGATATGGTCGAGTTTGACATCACGGTGTCGGGCCACCATATCGATCGACTGCGTGGTGACGGCGTGGTCGTGTCCACGGCGACTGGTTCTACGGGTTACGCGCTCAGTGCCGGTGGCCCCATCGTGAGCCCCGACTATACGGGCATGGTCTGCGTACCCATTGCGCCGCACACCATTCAGGCCCGTGCCTTCTTGACTTCGCCGAGTGATGTCGTCGAAATCTTTATGTCCGATGATCGCCCGAGCGTGCCGGCGATCGCCATCGATGGACAGTTTATTACCTGCGATGGCACGGTCGAGAGCGTGGCTGTGCGTCGCGGTCCCGGTGATGTGCTGCTGCTGGATTACGGCCCCGAGAGCTTCTATAACTCGGTGAGCCGTGTGTTCTACGGAGTGCGTCATGATCGATGAGCTGCAGGTTTCTAACATTGCACTCATTCGCGAGGCGACGTTGGTGCCGAGTGCCGGCCTGACTGTCCTGACCGGCGAGACCGGTGCCGGCAAGACCGCGCTGCTCTCGGCCCTCAAACTTATTTTGGGCGAGCGCGCGGATTCCTCGACGGTGCGCGAGGGTGAGGCGCTGGCGAGCGTCGAGGCGCGACTCTTTGACGGGCCGCACGACACGGAGGGCTTCACGGTCCAGCGCAGCCTTTCTGCCGAGGGCCGCAGCCGCGTGAAGATTGACGGCCGCATCGCCAGTGTGCGCGAGCTTTCGGAGCGCGTCGGTGTGATGATGGATCTGTGCGGCCAGCACGAGCACCAGCGCTTACTCGATCCGGTGCATCACGTTGCGATGGTCGATGCGTGGGCGGGACGCTCTGCGCTCGAGGCGCTGGATGCGTACCGCGCCTGCTTTAAGGCATCGCGCGCTGCCGCCAAGGAGGTTCGACGTGTCGAAGAGGCCTCGCGTGCGCAGGGGAGCCGCGTCGAGGAGGCGCGCTTTGCCCTCGAGCGCATCGGCGAGGTCGACCCCAAGCCGGGCGAGTATGAGGAACTCGAGGAACTGCTGCCGCGCTCCGAACATGCCGAGGTACTGGTTGCCACGGCTAACGATGCCCATGCATCGCTTGCCGCCGAAGGGGGAGCGCTCGATGCCGTGAACAGCGCCGTGGCAGAACTTTCCCGTATGGCTACCGTCGATCGCAAACTGGGTGACATTGCCGATGCACTTTCGGATGCCTGCATCTCCCTTGAGGATTGCGCGAACGAGCTTCGTGCCTATCGCGATGGCGTCGCCTTCGACCCGCGCGAGCTCGCTCGCATGCGTGAGCGGTATTCCGACCTCAAGGGCCTGTTGCGTCAGTGGGGTCCCACCATGGACGATGTTTTTGCTATGCGCGATCGCTCGCAAGAGCTGCTGTCCCTGGTCGATGATGGCGATGAGCAGATCAAAAAGGCGCGTGAGGCACTCGGGAGCGCTGAGCGCGAGTTGTTTGCCGCTGCCAAGGCACTTAAGCGCGCTCGCAATACGGCGGCCCCGCGCTTCTGCCACGAGGTTGGCCGCCAGATGGCGCGCTTGGAGATGGGTAGTGCCGAGCTCGTCTGGGAGTCGCGCGATCTTCCCCGTGCTGAGTGGACGCCCGTTGGTCCTTCGAGCTACGAGCTGCTATACCGCAGCGGTGCCGGCTTGACGCCACGTCCCCTTCGCCGCATTGCGTCGGGCGGCGAGCTCAGCCGCGTCATGCTGGCAAGCAAGGTTGTCCTCGGTAACGCGGACGGTGTTGATACGTTGGTGTTTGACGAGGTCGATGCTGGTGTCGGTGGTTCCACGGCGCGTGCACTTGCGGGCGTGCTGACAGATCTCGCCGCTACGCATCAGGTGATTGTCGTAACCCACTTGGCGCAGGTTGCCGTCATGGCCGACAAGCATTATGTCGTCAGCAAGGAACCGGGCGATGTTCCCCAGACGCATTTGGACGAGGTAACCGGCGAAGCGCGTACCGCCGAGATCGCCCGCATGTTGAGCGGCGATCAGTCCGAGGCAAGCTTGGCCCACGCAAAACAGATGCTCGAAGAAGCTCAAGGCTAGGTCGTATCATCGGTGTTGGTGGGACAAAATAGACTGATATTTTTGTCCCACTACGCGTTTTACTCAACGACCTTATCCGGCTGGATGAGCTCCTCGTAGTAGCTGATATGCTCACGCGCGTCTTTAATCTCGGGCAGCAGGAAGTTGTAGATGACTTCGATGATCATCGTGGCGCTGATCTTGGAGAACGCAAAGTCGCCCGTGGTGAGCAGCGCCTCGTGGTTCACGGTGTTAAAGGTGTAGTCTGCCAAACGAGCAAGCGGAGACTTGCTGTCGCTGCTGATGACGACTACGGTTGCGCCGCAGTTGCGAGCCGCTTTTGCCATGCGATTCAGTCGGCGCGATTTGCCGGAGTTTGAGATGAGCACGATGACGTCACCCGGGCGCAACGTGAGCGCAAAGCCGATTGATGTCTCGCTAATGGTGCTCGCCATGCAGCGCAGGCCCAGCTGCGAAAACTTAAACGTCGCATCGAGCGCGACCGCGTTCGTATTGCCCACAGCTGCAAACTCAATAACCCCTGCATGTTTAAGGGCATGCACAACAGCCGCCAGCGTATCGTGGTCGATTCCGTCGATGGTTGCATTAAGCTCGCTCACCTTGGCAGCCAGGATGTTCTTGAGGCTCTGCTCCATATTGTCGAGCGAGACCTCGTCAGTCAGGCCCTCGTTGCGCTGGCTTTCCAAATCCCTCGCCAACGAAAACTGAAAGCTGCGGAAGCTGCCAAAGCCAAGCTTTCGGCAGAAGCGCGAAACGGTCGCCTCGGACGTGGCGGCGGCGCGTGAGAGCTGAGCGGCCGTGAGGCGCGGCGCCTCGGACTGGTGCTCCAATATATAGTCGACAATGCGCTGCTCGGACTCGCTGTATCCCTGATGGGTGCTTATGAGGGAAAGTGCGCTCTTGCTACTATCGGTCATGGATGGCTCCTGGTTGGCATGAAAATCCAATTTGATTTGCAATGCCATAGTATACGGGCATTTCCAATTACAAGATACACCTTGCCGTTTCAAGTGTTGATGGTAAACTTTCACCTACCGTTTACGGTTATGAAAGAACCTTTCACCGGAGAATTGCACCTTGCCTCTTCTCACGCGGACGGTAGGTTGGTATCTTTCAGTTGTGGAAAAACGCGCATCGAAGCGCGTGTAGGGGAGCGCCCGCGGGCGCTGTACTCAAGAAGGAGGGACACATGGCTAAGTTTGACATCATCGCCGCGACCGGTTGCCCGACCGGCATTGCGCACACCTTCATGGCGAAGGA
>DBFBFY010000050.1:0-10897 GCA_048201615.1 Collinsella sp. | reverse complement strand
CCCCGCTCCAGAAAAATCGTCGGCAAGGTAGCAAAAAGCCCCACGGGCAGGAGGCTGCTCGCAGGGCAAAGAAGAGGGGCTTATTTGTGACGGACCGAGGGGCTCGGCATGGGGTTTCTGCCGCGGCCGCTCTTAAGGCATTACAGCTCGACGAGCTGGCCGGTCTCGGCGGCCTCCTTGATAGCGTTAAGCAGCGTGAGCGTCTTGACGTTATCGGCGGGGGTCACGACGGGCTCGACCTCGCGGCGGACAACCTTCACAAAGTGCTTGAGCTGCATCTTGTGCGGCAGTGCCGGGTCGACGGCCGGAATCTCCATCTGCAGCGGCTTGTGCCAGTTGGAGGCGCCGTCGTAGGAGAACTGGTGCAGGCGGGGCAGCGACAGGGCGCCCTTAGTGCCGCCGATAAAGTAGGCGTCGGCGTCGAAGGGGCGGTACTGCGGATCCTCGCGAGCGGTTGCCTCCCAGTTCCAGGGGCTGGCGGTGGCGTCGGAGATGGTCATGCTTGCGAGCGCGCCATCGGCAAAACGGACGTTGACCACGGCGGAGTCCTCGGTCTCAAAACCGCGGGCGGCGCTGGACTGCATACCCTGGACGGCAACGGGCTCGCCCAGCAGATAGCGGAGCAGGTCGACGTCGTGAACCAGGTTGACCAGGATCGGGCCGGCACCCTTCTTGCGGCGCCACTCGACATCGAAATACTCGTCATTCTTATAGATCATGTAGTGGAAGCTCGACACGGTGAGCTTGCCCAGCTCGCCGGACTCGATGATCTCCTTGGCCTTGTTGACGAAGGGGTTGTGGCGACGGTGCTGGCCCACGAGCACGGGCACGCCGGCGGTCTCGGCCTCGGCGGCGAAAGCCTGGGCATCCTCAAGATCGTTGGAGATCGGCTTTTCGACCAGCGGCACGATGTTGCGCTTTACAGCCTCGCGGGCAACGCCCAGGTGCAGGTCGTTGGGGGTGGCGATGATGACGGCGTCGGGTTTGACCTCGTCCATCATCTGGGCGGGATCGGTGTAAAACGGCACGCCGGCGGCCTCGGCCGTGGCGCGGGCGCCCTCAAAGGCGTCGGCGATGGCGACGAGTTCGGCCTCGGGCTCCTCGGTGACAAAGCGGATGTGGTTGCGGCCCATGGCGCCGGCGCCGATAACGGCAATGCGGACGGGGTTGAGCTCAGACATTTTCGACTCCTTAATACTGGTGGCGGTGAAATGCGACAAAGGGGCTGTCCCTTTGTCGCATCGGTAGAACTAGGCGGACTTCTTCTTGCTGTCGGAGACCATCATGTAGACGGTGAGCACGACGGCGATGGCGGCGATTACGATGGCGCCGTAGAAGGACTGCTGGTACGCGGCGCTGCCGGCCTCGGCGTGATACAGTACGGCGGTGATGGGCTGGCTGATCCAGGTGGAGGCGGCGTAACCCAAAAACATGATGCCGTAGTTGACGCCGATGTTGCTGGTGCCAAAGGCGCCGCCGGTGAGCGGCGGGTAGATGACGAGCAGGGCGCCAAAGCTAAAGCCGAGCAGGGCGAGCGCCACAAAGAACATGCCCTGCGTAAAGCTCATCGACATGATGACGAGCGCGACGATGGTGACGACAAGGCTGATGAGCAGCGACTTATAGGCGCCGAGCTTGTCGATGATCTGGCCAAAGGACAGACGGCCAACCAGGTTGGCGCAGGTGTTGACGGAGACGACCACACCGCCGAGGGCGACGGCCGCGGCGCTCGTGGGGTCGGCGAAGAGCTGGACGGCGGCGATGGAGGCAACCTTGCCTACGAGCAGGGTGCCCGCGGTGGCGGCAAAGGCGAAGGTGACGATGAGGACCCAGAAGCGCGGGGTCTTGACCATCTCGCCCGGGGTGAGGTCACCGAAGGTGCCGGCATGTGCGCCACCCTTGGGGGCCTCGAAGCCCTCGGGCAGCCAACCGGCCTCGGGGGCCTTCAGGAACAGGGCGGAGGCGGCGATCGTCACAAAGAAGATGACGCCGAGTGCCTTGAGGGCGCCAAAGATGCCCAGGCTCGGGATGAGCAGCGAGGCGAGTACCGGGGACAGCACGGCGGGACCGGCGGTCGAAGCGGCCAGGGTGATGCCGGAGGCGAGACCCTTCTTGTCGATGAACCACTTTTGGCCGGTGGTGAGCGCCGGGTTGTAGCCCAGGCCGTTGCCGACAGCGGCGACGAGCGAGAACCACAGGTAGAACTGCCACGGCTCGGTGACGGTGCCGGACATGAACCAGCCCAGGCCGTAGCACACGGCGGCGGCGATCACGACGTTGCGCGGGCCGATCTTATCGGAGATGCGGCCGGCGAAGATACCCGTCACGGCCATGATGGTCTGAAAGACCGGGAAGGCCCAGGTAAGGGCGCTCGACCACTCGGGGTAGACGGCGAGCAGGTTCTTGCTCACGACGGAATACAGCGCGATGGAGCTGATGAAGAACATGGTGACGCACGCGGCGGAAAGCACGACGGCGCGACCCTTGTTGGAGTTGGTGGAAGCCATTGGACTCTTTCTGATCGATACGGGGGAGGAGCGGGCGTGTCCGCGGGACCTCCCTGTCAGGTTGGTTTACTGGTCAGTCGGCTTGGCGACGCCGGACTCATCGGACCAGAGCTCGACACCCTTGTTCTTAAGGTAGTTGTCGGCATAGGCGCGACGGCCGCCGGGCTTGGCGGTGAGGTCGCCCATCATGTTGGAGAAGCCGCCGTCGACCTTGATGGCGTCGCCGGTGGTGAAGTCCGAGCGCGTGGACGCCAGGAACATGACGGCGTTGGCGATATCGCTGACCTCGCCGATGCGGCGCGTGGCGATCAGACGGCTGCGGCTCTTTTCGACCTCGGGGTCGGCGTAGAAGTTGGCCGACATCGGGGTCTTGACGAAGCAGGGTTCGACGCAGTTGGAGCGGACGCCGTAGGGGCCCCACTCGGCGGCGAGCATCTTGGACATCATGTTGACGCCCGCCTTGGTGGAGCTGTACACGCCCGAGAACGTCTCGGGGGAGTGGCTGGCAACGGTCGAGATGTGCACCAGGCGACCCTGGCCGGCCTTGATCATCTCGCGACCAAAGCGCTGCGAGGTGATGAAGTAACCGGTGAGGTTGACGTTGAGCACCTGCTCCCAGTCGCTCAGCGGCAGGTCCTCCATGGCGGCGAAGCGCAGGATGCCGGCGGTGTTGACAAGGACGTCGACGCGGCCGAAGTCGGCGATGGTGGCATCGACGGCGGCCTGAACCTCGGCCTCGTCGGTGGCGTTCATCTTGTAGCCCTCGGCGTGGATGCCAAACTCGGCGGCGAGGTCGGCGGCTGCGGCCTTGACCTTCTCCTCGTCCAGGTCGAGCAGGACGACGTTGGCGCCGTTGCGGGCGAACTCGCGGCAAATCTCGACGCCCATACCGCCGAGCGCGCCGGTCACGGCGCAGACATCGCCCTCGAGCTTAAGCCAATTGCTCATAGGAACTTCCCTTCTTGTGCCTCCCGGTGGGTCGCTCCCATTAACCGACCCACGTGGTTTTCGCTGGTTATCGTATGCTTTGCATTTGCGCAGGTGAATTGCATATTTGTTAGAATGGCGTTAACCGTAGGTTTATACTGTGCGATGCAGTTTTTCTCAATCGAGCGTGTGACCTGCCAAAACGACCCCCTGTGGCGTCATGCGTCCACAGGCGCGAAAACGGGAGATTGACGTGTACGATCGACGACTCGAGGCCATATCGGCCGCCGCGGAGCTGGGAAGCTTCTCACGTGCGGCGGCAAAATTGCGCGTGTCGACCCCGGCGCTCGTCAAACAGGTGTCGGGTTTCGAGGCCGAGTTTGGCATCACGTTGTTCGAGCGCTCGCATTCGGGTGTTAAGGTGACGCCGGCGGGCGCTCTGCTGGTGGACGACGCGCGCTCGATCATGCGGCAGTCCGAGGACGCGCTGCGCCGCGCCCGACGCGCGGCGGGCGATGGCGGTGCCGTGCGTCTGGGTGTGTCGATGATGTGCCCGGGGCGCCAAACGCTGTCGATGTGGTCGGGCGTACACGAGCTGGAACCGTCGCTGCGATTTGAGATCGTGCCGGTAAGCGACCTCTATGACGAGCGCGAGACCGTCATGCGCAGCCTCGGTCGTGAGGTCGATGTGGTGCAGTCGAGTTTTTCGACCCCGCGCTGGGGCGACGCCTGCCAAAAGCTTCGCATCGTTAACGTGCCGTTTTATATCGACCTGCCGCGCACGAGCCCGCTGGCGCGCAAGACGCGCATCACAGTTGCCGACTTAGAGGGCATGCGCCTGCGCGTGCTCCGTCACGGCAACGACGCTATGGACAGTCTGCGTATCGATCTGTTGGCCGACGGCGGCGTAGACGTGATCGACGTGGACAGCTTTGACTTTGCGCTCTTTAACGAGGCAGAGGAAAAGGGCGACGCGGTGCTCACCTGCGGCGCATGGTCGGGGGTGCACCCGGCCTTTGTGGGCGTGCCGTTCCTGTGCGGCCGCGAGGTGCCAGTCTTTCTGCACTACCCGCTCGAGCCCACCCTCCAAGTCCAAAAATTCGTCAACGCCATGGCCCAACTCCTCAAGTAGCTCATTTAGGACGGGGCTTTTTTAGCCACTTTTGGCGTCCTACCTGCGCAATGCGGAAAATGCGAAAAATGACTGCAAATCGGTTACGCATGATTTTGCTTTTGCCCTGGGCTGGTTGTAGAATCAAAAAACTTAAACGAACTACTTGTGCAGCTTGCGCGAAAGCTCGGGCTGCGGCTGGGGGGGATGCGCCCGTGCGGGGTCCTTTCGGTCATATAGCGTCGATGCGCCGCACCTTTGCGATGTTGGCAGCGGTCTTATGCGCGTTCGTTATGGCCGGGGGGGGGTTGCCCTCGCGTGCGTACGGTGACGATGGCAACCTTATAGCGAACCCAACCTTTACCAACCAAGCTTCTGGTTGGTCGACGACCTCTCCGAATAAGAGAATCGGCGAGACGTTGAAGCTCGACCTCTCCACGAAGCTCCTCAACGGTCAAAGAAACCTCAAACAAGCTAACGGTAATCGTTTTGCGCTTGCGTGGAATCTTAGGCCACAGGATCAAAATCTTTATTTTGAACCTGGATCAACCTACACCACCTTTTCCACCCAGAGCGGCTCCACGTACGAGTGGGGCCTCAACCATCGCGCCGCAACCGAACACGACGTGCTGATGCTCACGATGGGTCCTCAACAGGAGAATCTGTCGGTTAACAACGCAGGCCAAGACCAGCTCATGCAGCTGCGGACTTGGCTTAAGGCGCAGGGCAAGATGCCCCAGGGAAATACCGTTGAGCAGTACACCGTTTACAGCGATTCCTTTGCCGCAAATGGCGGCTTTGCTGGTAGCAGCGCTGACGGATCCCACTTTTCGTTTGAACAGAGCGACGGCCGCATTGCGCTTTCGGTGTGGCTCGTAAGCTCTAACGGACAGGGTTGGTTCTCCTTTGGCACCAACAGCACGCATTATTATCGAGATCTTCCCGAGCAAGACGATGAGTTTGCCTATCAGGCAGTCTATACCGCAGCGTCCGAAAAGACGATGCTTGCGCTGACTTGCTACGATTCAAATCTTACGGGTGCGAACGAACAATACCGTGAGTGGTTTGGCAATCTGGTCAACGACGTTCATGTGGAAAAGCAGGGCACACGCGACATCTATAGTGATTTTGCCAAGGTGTATCAAGAAAATTCGTCCGAGACCATGACAACGCTCACAAACTATGCGTTCTCGACCTCGAATCTTAAGAACGAGAATACGAACATTGCTAACGGCAGTTTTGAAGACGATATACATCTGGGGAACCAGGGGCCCAGCAAGTTTACGTTGTGCTCGTCCCATTGGCGCACGACCGAGACAGACCATCGTATCGAGATCGTTGCCCAGAACGACTACTATATCGACCCAGCTGGGCATTCTGTTACGTTTAAGCCCTCCGATGGTGACTATGCAGCCGAGCTCAACGCACACGAGGCGAGTTCGCTCTACCAATATGTGACGACCGAGCCGGGAAAACAGTACGAGTGGGGGCTCGACCACCGAGGCCGCTCGGGTCGAGACGCCATGGCCCTTATCATCGGTCCGCGACAAGAAAACGAGCCGTACAAGGACAATCAAAAGGCACTCGATCAGTACCAGCAAATTGTTCAATGGATTCAAATGAGCGTCGATAACTATGTCGGCTTGGATGTGGCCAATTTTTCCCAATCGGGCTGCAGCAAAAAGATCATCCTGTATTCAACCAAGTTTGACAAAGTGGGCGGATTTGCCAATGCGTCCAGCGGAAGCGCGTTCTCGTGGACGGCCGATGCGGAGCATACCGAAAAATGGTGCGTATGGATTATGGCGTCCGAAAACGACGCGTGGGCTTCCTACGGTTCCAACGCGCTCGAGCAGAACAAAAAGGTTGACTACGACTATACCTACACCATTCCGGATGGCCAAAACCAGAGCGTCTTTGCTTTTGTGGCCTACAACACGGCCAACGGGAGCAATTCGATCGGCAACTTCCTCGACAATATCTCGTTTAGGGAGTTCTATCGCATCGAGACGTACACGACGCCCAACGGAAGCGGAACGTATTTTTATAACTCCGACAACGAGACAGCGGACTTTACGTATGCCAAAAACTACGTAGGTAAACAGGAAAAGAACTCCTACTTTATGGTCGATGCCAAGCGCGATGACGGGGCAGTCTTTATCGGTGCTTTTGTCAACGGCGAGTTCTATTCCGCGAACGATGCGGCGCACTGGACCGAATTGAACGATGGCACCTATCACTTTAAGGTCGACAAGGTCACAAAGCACTATAAAGTGCACCTCGTGTTTTCCAAGGCAGGCGTTCAATACGATGTGAACGGCGGCAAAGCGTATCACTATGATCCGTCCAATGAGTCCACGGGCGATTTCGTGCAGCTTTCTGGCGCTGGAGCGAGCTATACCTCCCATGCCGCCGATGGACAAAACAACGGCTGGAAGTTTATGGGCTGGGAGTACGCGGGCTCGGGAAAAGCTGTTCGTTTTAGCGCGGAGCACACCGTGACCCATACGGCACCCGAGGGCACCACGGATTCCGGCACTCTTACCATTAGGGGCAAGAAGGTCAATCCTGATACCGGCGCTGCGGGCGATACGGTAACGGTCGATAACATCCCTGAGAGTCAGGGCGCGACATTTGTGGCGCAATGGAAGTATCGTCAGGCCTTTGTTGCCCAGCTTAAAAATGCCGATGGCACGTGGAGCAACGTAACGACGGGCGGCACGGTCAGCTCCAAGCTTAAGGGGGCAAAGGACTCTATCGATGCCGGGGATGGCTCGGACAAGGACGCCGACGCGTACGATAAATCGGGCGTTGCCTACTTTGTGGATGACGGCACGTTTGTGGAGGCGGTGGCCGCTCCCAAGGAGGGCTATCACTTTGAGGGCTGGTATGACCTATCGAATCCAGACGCCCCGGAGCTGCTGTCGTCTTCACCCACCTATACGTACAACGTGAAGGACCGCCATACGGGATGCGTATACGCACGATTCACCCCGCGCACCTACACACTCAAGGTTTCCAAGAGCGTTACGGGCAATATGGGCGACAAGCGTGCCTACTTTAAGATGACGGTGACCTTTACGGGCCTCAAGGCTGGTCAGACCTACGCCATCGAGTATTCGGATGCGTCTGCCCAAGGCAGCCATGCGCTCGTGGCGCGACCGAATGATCGGGCCGAGACCGTGGAAAACAAGACGGCCTTTACGGCCGATGGCCAGGGCAAGGCGACCATGCCGTTTGCCGTTAAGGACGGCCTGACCGTTTCGATTAAGGCGCTGGATTACAACGCGGTCTATACCGTGAGCGAAGACGATTATTCTTCGTTGGGGTATCAGGCTAAGCTTACGGGTGCGAGCGGCACGCTCAACGGTCCGCGTGTGACCGTTGCCGTTGAAGCTAAGGCCACCAATTCCCGACAGGTCGCGGTGCCTACGGGTATTACGCGCAACCCCATCTATGCCCTGGCGATTTTGGCCGCCGGCGTGCTGTTGGCTACGGGCATGGTTGCGCTGCGTTTACACCGCGGCTCCAAGAGGGGTGGGCGCCTATGAGAAGACATGGCGCCAGCAATGCTGGTGATGGGCCAGCCGCACGAGCGGCCCCGCAGGGAAGACCCCGGGGCTCGCGGTATTCGGCCGCGTCGAACGTGAGGTTGGGCGCCCATGCGGCACCAGATTTGGGAGAAGCGGACGACCGGCGCGATATCGTGGGCTTTCTGGCGCGCCTGGCATTTTTTGTCGTGACGCTCTGGCTGCTCTTTGGTGTGGTCTTGGGCGTGGGCGCAGTCACGACTGGCGAGATGGCCCCCCGCATCTGTTCGGGTGACGTCATGCTCTACTGGAGGCTCAGCCAGAGCTTTAACGAGGGTGACGTGGTGGTATACACCGCGGATGGCGAAGAGCGCCTGGGTCGCGTGGTTGCCCGCCCCGGTGATGAGGTCACAATTACCGAGTCGGGCGAGCTCATGGTTAACGGGGCTGTTGTGGTGGAAAGCGATATCACCACGCCGACGCCGCGCTATGAGTCTGCTGTGGACTATCCCGTGCATCTGGGAACGGATGAGCTCTTTGTGCTGGCAGATTTGCGCGAGGGCGGGCACGACAGTCGCCTGTATGGACCGATTGCCCGTTCGCAGATCAAAGGCAATGTGATCAGCGTGCTGCGCAGGTCGAACCTGTAGACACGAAGCCTGGTTTTATTAAGGGCATATGCCCGAGAGGAAGGATGCAAAATGAAAACTGGAAAGAGGCGACTGGCTGCATTTGCGGTTGTGGCGGCCACGATGGTGCTGGCTTTGGTGGGGGTTGCTGCGCCCGCGTGGGCGGAGGGGCAATCCACTAATCCGCAGTTGTCGGTAACTGAAGGGAGGGTCACGATCACCTCGAAGCTCACCATGGATAAGTACGCCGTGGAGCCGAATGCGGACTTTAAATATACGATTGCGCCGGCGGAGGCGAGCGAGCTTACGAACACGGGTATGCCCGCTACTGCTGGAGTGGAAGGGGCCGTTTCGCTTTCGCCGTCTTCCGTAAATTATTCTGCCGAAGGTCTTTCTAGCGAAGATAATGCCGACGGCGTTACTAAGACAATAACCGCCCAAATGAGCGTCAGCCTTGTTACCTCAAGGTTCGCGGCTCCGGGCATCTATCGATACAAAATTACGCAGACGCCGCCAGAGCTGGATGGCCTCAACGTTGTGTACAAGGAACTGTTCCTGGATGTTTACGTAGAAAATGGCAACTCAGGTTTAGTTGCTAAGGGCTGCACTCTTAGCACAGCGGCGGGATCGGGCAGCAAGATCTCAGGCTTTGAGAACAAATATGTCACCCATAAGCTGACCATCACAAAGGTCGTAGCCGGTAACCAGGGCGATAAAAATAAGGACTTTGAGTTTACCGTCACGATTAAAGGCGCTGACGGGGAGACTTATAAGTACGGCACTGTGAAAAACGGTGTTACTACCATGAACAAAACTACAACCAAGTCGGGAGCTACGTTTACCGAGACGCTTAAGCATGGGGAATCCGTCATCGTTTACGGTCTCTCATCGGAGGATAAATTCGCCGTAACTGAGGCGGATTATCATGGCGACGGTTATAAGACGTCGTACAAGATTGGTGATGGCACCAATTCGACAGAAGGTAGCTCTATTGCCGAGGAAGCTATCGGTGCTTACGACACCACGGTGATCTTTACCAACACCAAGGATGCTACCGTTCCCACCGATGTTATTCGGACGGTCGCTCCCTATGTGGCAATCGTCGCATTTGCTGCCGTGATGGGCGTGGTCTTCTTCCGTCCTCGTCGTAATCGCCGTTAGACAGCAAGGATTGCAGCCGATGGAGCTTAAACGCATGGCTCGGCTGGCGAGGGCCGGCGACCGCGTGCTTACGTGGTTTGCCGGCTTTCTCGTGCTGCTCATGCTGCTGTACGGGGGCTATTCGCTGTGGGACACAAACAACGTTATGAACGGTGGGTTCATCAGCGACGAGCTGCTACGCTACAAACCCACCGGGGCCAACGATTGCGCACGCCTGCAGGAACTGATGGCCAAAAATCCCGACGTGGTCGGATGGGTCACCATCGATGGCACCAACATCGACTATCCCTTTGTTCAGGGAAAAGATAACCAGGAATACCTCAACAAAAACGTGTTGGGGGAGTCCGCGGTTTCGGGAGCGGTGTTTTTGGATACGCGCAACAGTCGCGCGATGACCGATTCCTACAATCTGCTCTATGCGCACCACATGGATAACGGCGCGATGTTTGGCGATGTCGACCGGTTTTTAGACAGGGGCTTCTTTGACCTGCACCGCACGGGCACGCTCTACACGAAGGATGGGGCGTTCCGCCTGCGCATTGTTGCCGTGTGCTCGTTTGCTGCGAGTGATGGCATTATCTTTGGGCCGGGAAATCTGGACCAGGCCTCGATGCAGACGCTGCTCACGCATGTCTCGCAGACGGCGGTGCACGAGAACATGGATGACGTTGGCCCCGATGCACGCATCATCGCGCTTTCTACCTGCAGCGATAAAACAAATGGGCGCCGAGCGCTCCTAGCCGAAATCTTGTAGCTCATTTAGGATGGGCTTTTCTAGCTACCTTTGCCGTCCTACCTGCGCAATGATTTTTCTGGGACGGGGATTTTTAGCTACGGCGTTCCGTTAGCTTGACCAGTCCCCCCACCACCTCCCAAATCATCCTTACAAAACGAGGCCCTGGCCAACCGGCCAGGGCCTCACTAACTTTTATTCCGTTCTAAACGACGGGCTGATTGCGCGCAGGAGGACCCCCAGGCGGGCCGGGGTGTAACCTCCGCGCGCAGTTTCGCAGCGAAGCGAGAATGTTTGAG
>DBFBFY010000049.1:0-5918 GCA_048201615.1 Collinsella sp. | reverse complement strand
TAATCGATGTTCTGCTGGTTCATGTCGCTCCCCTTTCTTTCGGGCGGGTTTCGACTGGTCTATATCGCAGATACTATCGCAGAAAAATGTTTCCGCAGGGTTAAAGCGTATCAAGCGCTCAAAAAACGTGCGCGAACAGGCCGTTGCGAACGAGCGGTTAGCGCGAGGTCGATGCGCGGTGTTCGATGTGGCCGGGGATCTCGATGCGTTTGGGCGCCAGCTTTGCGGCCTCGCCCACAGTAGTGGTAACAACGTCGATGCGCTCGGACAGGCGCTCGACCACGCGCTCGGCGATGGTAAGGGTGTCTTGCGCGGCCGTGGTCACGCCGCCAAAGAGCACGTGATTCCAGGGGTAATCGTCAAACGTTGCGATCTTGAGACCCGCCGGCAGCGAGGGACCAAGCTGCGCCAGTGCCTCGGTCAGACGCAGGAAAACCAGGCCGTTGACGGCAATGAGGCCGAGCTTTTTGCCTGCATAGCCGCGGATGGTCTCGTCCAAGCGACCGACGCCCGTGGCGCCACCGTCGGCCAGGGTGACGACCTCGCCCGCAAGGCCGCGGCGCGAAAGCTCGTCGGCAAAGGCCTCGGCGCGCTCTCGACGCACGGGGCTATCGTCACTTGCCTCGGTGAGCAGGCACAGACGCTCGCTGCCCGCAGCTGCCAAGGCGTCTACCAAGCCGGCGACCAGCTCACGGTTGTTAGATGTCACCAGGTCAACACCGCCGTCGGCAACGTCGCGGTCGAGCAGCACGACGGGCAGACGTCCCGCTGCCGCGGCGATCGCCTCGTCATTGCCTCCGCAGGTGTTGACGACCAGGCCGTCCACGCCGGCATCGATAAGTCTGGTGAGCGACTCCGCTTCCTTAGCGGGGTCGTTGCCGCTAATGGCCGTCATGAGCGAGCAGCCGCGCGCCGCGGCGCTGGCGGAAAGGCCCTCGAGCATGGCGCTCGAGAACGGGTTGGCGATGTCAGCCAGAATCACACCGATGAGGTTCGTACGCGAGCTGCGCAGATTGCGCGCGGCGGCACGTGGGCGATAGCCGGTGCGCTCGATAACTGCCGCGATGCGAGCACGGGTCTCCTCGGTCATTTGCCCGGGGCGGTTGTTGAGGTAGCGCGAGACCGTGGCCGGACTCACGCCCGCCTCGGCGGCAATGTCCTTGATTCTCATCTGCGCCATAACGCACCCCGTTTCCCAATTGTCGGCGATCTGAGCCATTTTAGGCATTTTTTTAAAAATCTCGGTTGCAAAACGCTGTAGGTGAGTATACTACAACTCGAAACGAAACCGATTTCGTAAACCGATTTCGGCGAGCGTTGGCACGCAGGTGCAAAGACGCACCCTACCGTCTTGGCACCTGCGTGCCAACGCCATATCAAAGGTGTACGCACGAGTAAAAGGAGCTGCGCGACCATGGGTAAAACGGTTCTTACCTTCGGCGAGATCATGATGAGACTCTCACCCAAAGACCACCTGCGTATTGAGCAGGCAACCGAGTTTGACGTCCGCTACGGCGGCGCCGAGGCCAACACTGCGCTTTCCCTGGCCTACCAGGGCGACAAGGCCGCTTACGTCTCCGTTGTCCCGGCCAACCGTCTGGGCGAGTGCGCCCTGCGTTCGCTGAAGGCCTACGGCGTCGACACCACGCGCGTCGTGCGTCAGGGCGACCGTCTTGGCTCCTATGTGTTTGAGGTCGGCGCCTCGCAGCGCGGTAACGGTTGCGTCTACGACCGCAAGTACTCTGCCATCAACATGGCCAAGCGCGACGTCTTTAACTGGGACGAGATCCTCAAGGGCATCGATGTCTTCTATTTCTCCGGCGTGACCCCCGCCGTCTCCGATGAGATGGCTGCCGCCTGCAAGGATGCCCTCACCGTCTGCCGCGCCAAGGGCATCACCACCGTGTGCGACGTGAACTATCGCGGCAAGATGTGGTCGCCCGAGAAATCGCAGGCCACCATGAAGGAACTCCTGCCGCTCGTCGACATCTGCATCGCCAACGACGAGGATGCGCCTGCCGGCCTCGGCATGACCTGCGTCTCCGGTTCCCTTGCCCACGGCATCGAGGAGCGCGACACCTACGTCGAGATGGCCCGCCAGATCTGCGCCGAGTACGGCTGCAAGAAGGTCGCCTCGGTCGTCCGCAACATCTCCTGCGTCGAGCGCTCCATCTGGATGGGCATGCTCTTTGACGCCGAGAGTGGCGAGCACTGGTTCTCCCCTGCTCACGACGTACACGTGCTCGAGGGCGTTGCCGCCGGCGACGCTTTCAACGCCGGCCTCGTCCATGCCCTCATCAACGACTTTGACCCGCAGGACGCCGTCAACTATGCGATTGCAGCCTCGATCCTCAAGCTCACCATCAAGGGCGATTCCAACTTGGTGACCGCAGGCGAGATCGCAGCCGTGGCATCCGCCGCCGACGGTGGCACCCGCGTCGCGCGCTAGTCCGTCTCCATTCCGCGGGCCGCAGCTTTCCAATCCCATACCCCTGCGGCCCGCTCCCCGATTCCTCCGGTCGGGCAAAACCACCAGTCCCATTCCGGTTTTGTCTGGCATTCCCTACATGACTGGTCGAGCAGCCGGTTTTGGAATTGCTTGAACCCCAAGCAGTGCCTCCGATAACCAATCCAAAATCGGCTCCTGACCAGCACATTTGGTAATCACGCGCCCATGCGCGCCACACATCGAAAGGAACATCATGTTCGATCAGTTCTACACCACGCTTGAGTCCCTGGGCATCGTGCCGGTCGTTGTGCTCGACAAGGTCGAGGACGCCGCCCCGCTCGCCCACGCTCTTATGGCAGCTGGCATGAAGTCCGCCGAGGTCACCTTCCGCACCGCCTGCGCCGCCGAGTGCATCGCCGCTATGGCCGAGGCCGAGCCCGAGATGTGCGTTGGCGCCGGCACTGTCCTGACCGTCGAGCAGGTTGAGCAGGCCCGCGCCGCCGGTGCCAAGTTCATCGTCTCCCCGGGTTACAACGAGGACGTCGTGAAGCATTGCATCGACATCGAGCTGCCCGTCCTTCCCGGCACCGTGACCCCCTCCGAGGTCACCGCAGCCGAGAACCTGGGCCTCAAGGTCACCAAGTTCTTCCCCGCGTCCCAGTATGGCGGCCTGAACACCATCAAGGCCCTCGCCGCTCCGTTTGTCGGTCACCGCTTTATGCCTACCGGCGGCGTGAGCACCGCCAACGTCGAGGAGTACTTGAGCTCCTCCGCCATCATCGCCTGCGGTGGCACCTGGATGGTCAAGCCGGCCCTGTTTGCCGACGGCGACTTCTCCAAGGTCGAGCAGATCGCCCGCGAGGCCATGGACGTCGTCAAGAAGGTCCGCGGCTAGGTTTAGCTCTCTATCGTGAAAGGGGGCGTGCCCTAGACCTCGCCCCCTTTCTTTTAAAGCGGCTCGGAAGCGCGCCGTTTCCGTCACGAACAAGAACCAAAACCGTCTTGTATGCTGATAGAACGTGACGGAAGCGACACGCCCCCGAGCCGCTTTGTATAATCGGCTGGCAGTCGCGCTCAACTGAGCCACTTCGGTAAAAGCCGAGCCATCAAAACAGCTGCGGCGCCGTCTGGAGGAATGGACCTTTGCTTCCGGTCTTTTCCTCCAAGCGGCACCGCATCTTTGTGCCCCGGTCACACCCCAACGCAGTTGCGGTGAAATAGGGACTGTTTGCGCCACCTAGGTCACAAAACAGTCCCTATTTCACCGCAACTTATATGGGGATTGATTAGATGAACGAGTCTTTGGACAGCTCAAAATAGTCGGGATGCAAGGCGATAACCGGACCTTGCTCTTCGGGCATCAGGTGCAGGTGCGTCTCTGCCAGATAGCTCGCCGCGTCGGTATCGCCCCTCTTAATGGCCTCGAGAATCCGGCGATGCTGCCGACGAATCGGCTCCCAATCCAAATCCTGCGACACCATACGCAACCAGTTATATCGCTCAAAATGCGTGTTGATGCTCTTCATCCAACCCCACAACATGTGACGACCGGCAATCTCAAAACATGTCTCATGGAACAGGTTATCCAGGTCAAAGAAACGGCGCGTTTCGCCATGGTCGAGCGACTCGGACTCGGTAAGAATCTGCTCAAGCCGCTGCTTTTGCTCGGGCGAGGCGGCCGAACAGCATTTAATTAGCACGCTTCTCTCGAGCTTCTCGCGCAAAAAGCAGGCGTTTTCGGCGCGTTCCATGCTGATCTTAGAGACGTAGGTGCCGCTTTTGGGACGCGTTTCCACCAGCTCCTGCTCACGCAAGCGCACAAAGGATTCGCGAATGGGCGTGCGCCCGATTCCCGTCTCCTTTTCCAGACCAATCGCCGAAAGACGCGTGCCGGGCCTGAGCTCGACATAGATGATCTTGGAGCGCAATGCGTTGTACGCCTGGTCTTGCAGGCTCTGATAATGCTGGTGCTGTTCCATAAAGCCCTCGGATGAAGCTCACGGTTTGTCGAATTTCACCATGCAATACTATCGCATCCCCCGCCCCATCATAAGTTGCGGTGGAATAGTTCCTGTTCAAGGCCTTCAGCAGCAAAAACAGGAACTATTCCACCGCAACTACAGCCAACGAGTTGTTGCGATTAGGTGAACGTTCACCTTTTTATTGTTTTTCTCTTCGCAAATAAAATCCCGTGCGTATACTTAGGCTCAAACGAAACCGATTTCGTTGAGCGTGGGCAATAGGGTGTTAAGACACACCCTACCATCTTGGCATCTTATCGCCCACGCAATGCCATTTGCTTTCTTCCCGTCTCGTTGGACCTTTAGTCCCATTCCGGCACAGCGAGACACTTCCTAGACGACTGACCGTGGGGCCGGCTTTTCTGCTTTTGCAGCAGTGCCTCCGATAACCCTCTTTTGCCGGCCCGGGTCAGCTTTTTCACACAACCGAAAGGACGGGTAGCAACATGCGACCGCTCATTATCATGCATGGCGAGAACATCGACTGGTGCCATACCGTCATTAGAATGCTGATGTATCTTGTGGGCGTTGCAGTACTGGCACTCGGTATGAGTCTCCAGACGGCATCCGGCCTGGGCGTCGCCGCGCTCACGTGCTTTGCCACAACCCTATCCATGCTCACTGGCAAGACGCTCGGCTTTTGGATCACCGCAACCTACGTCGCCTACATCGTGGCGCAATTAGCCATCTTGCGAAGCGAGTTCCAGCCGCGCATCCTGCTCGAGTTGTTCTTCTCAACGCTGATTGGCGGCTTGACCGACCTCTTCATGGCGGTCAACCCACTGCATCCCACGGCACTCCCCACACAGATTGCGACCATGCTGCTCTCCCTCGCTGTCACCGCATTTGGCGTAAGTCTCGTCGTCAACATGGGCGTTGTCCCCAACGCGCCCGACGGCTTGGTGCAAGTCATTGCCGAAAAGCTTAAACGCCGCTTTGGTGACGTAAAAGTCGTGTTTGACTGCTCACATGTCGCCGCCTCGCTCGCGTTGTCGCTGATCCTTATGTACAACCTGGGCGGCTTTGGCGTCACGACCGCCATCTCGGCACTGTTCCTGGGCCATGTCATCAACGTCGCCAACAAGCTGTTCGCCCAGCGCTTTATCCGCGCGGCATTCGGAAAATAGCACCACCGTAAGAACCCGCGAACAGCGCTATACGTTGCTATATCTCACTATACTTTGCTATACTTTGCTATATCTTGAGCAAAGGTGGCTCACATGCAAACAAACCCTTTTAAGCCCACAGCAGGTAAAACACCTCCCACGATTATCGGCCGCGAAGATGTACTTGAAGAATTCAGTGAAGGCCTCACCAACGGGCCTGGTGCCCCTGGGCGCCTAATGCGCATAGCCGGCGTCCGTGGAACGGGCAAGACGGTCCTCCTTGACGAGTGCTCACGTTTGGCGCAAAGCCGTGGCTGGACGGTCATAAAAGAGGTCGCAACC
>DBFBFY010000048.1:0-5466 GCA_048201615.1 Collinsella sp. | reverse complement strand
CTCGCCCATGGCATGCGTTCGGATGGTCTGGAGCAAAAAGCTCTTGCCGGCGCCGTAGCGACCGACTAGGAAACGGAAGCTTGCGCCGCCATCGGCGATGAGGCTCAGGTCGGTGAGCAGAGCACGGATCTCGACCTCTCGTCCCACGGTGATGTAGGGAAGGCCGATGCGCGGGACAACACCGCCCTTGAGCGAGTTGAGAATGACGGCGGCGACGCGCTTGGGCACGCGGGGTGCTGCGGGTGCGGTATCACTCATGGTCTAAGTATCCTCTCACGTCTGCTTCGTAGTCCTCGATAATTTGCGGTCCTGCTGAGCCAAATTCAATAACGGTGTCGCCCACCAGGTCAAAGAGCGCTTCGTTGATGCTATCGACGAGCATGTCCTCACTCTTGCCCGACTGTGTCGCGGCCGATGCCGACTGCGCCGTGTTTTGCTCGAGGAGTGCTCGAAGATAGGCTTCTGCGGCGGGATCGAGTGCGGACGCGGTGTCGGCGGGCGTGGGCGCTGGTGCGAGGAGCGGGGCTACGACGCCAAACTGCTCGGTGGAGATGGTCGGCTCGCTAACCTCGTCCTGCTGCGTGGTCGTCGCGACTGGTTCGAGGATCGTGTCGGCCACGGGCTCGGCTTCCCGTCGCTCGGCAACTGCCGCCTCGGCATCCGCAAACGTGCCGTCCTCGCGCTCCTCATCGATCAAAAGCGCCTCACGCGTTTGTGCGGCGGCGCTCCGAATGTGTCCCAGCTGACTCAAATCGATATCGATCTTGACGGGCTGGTGCGCGGCGTCCCACGAAAGCCATGTCACGATTTCGTCATCGATGATCTTGGCCAGATATTTGGGGACCTTCTCTTCCTTAAGGGGATGGCCGGGATCCAGTGCCAAGCGCAGGCGCTGATCACAAGCGCGCATCATCTCACCGAGCTTGCTGCTCTTTTGCCTGCTGCCGTGAATCCGCATGCATTCCCAAAAGCCATTTTGGCAGCGGTAGATGTGAATGGGGTCCAGGCGATATTCGCAGTCCTCGTGGCGCTCGGGCGCAAAGAACACGGCCGAGGCAAACATGGTGTAGGGCATGGCCGTCTCCTCCCCAAACAAGCTCGCTACGATGCCGGTCTTTCGGTGCGTGTCATAGTAGCGCGCCATGCGGACATACACGGCGCATGCCACGTGGCGCAGGTCGCGATGGTGGGAACGGTCGAGCCGTGAGTTATTCAGGTTGTACGTCGAGAGTGCGTCGATGGCAGCCACGAGCCGCTCCTCATGCGCCTCATCGGGCGGAAGGGGAAGCGTGGGCTCGGAGGTCTTACGACGTGCAGGCGGCAGGGCCGATGGCGTCGGCGCGGGTACAAGGTCTCGCGCTGCGCGGCGCAGCTCGATGAGGGCGTTGTCGAATGCGACGGTTTTAGAGTCGCGAAGCAGCTTGGGGTCGAGCTCGTGGAACACGGCGTAGTCCTGCAGCCACACGCGTGCGAACCGGTCGATGCCGGGTTCAAAGGCGCGATAGGCATCCCAAAATGCCTTAATCTTGCTAAAGCCATCGAGCGGATTGTCTACGCCAATGCCGCAAATCAGCTCATAGAGATACAGAAAGGCAAAGGACGTAGACGTTTCCTCGACGGTGCCGCGGCGCACTTGGGCGCGCCAGGTAAAGTACCCGCGCAACTGTCGATCGCTCATGGCATTGTAGGTGGGAAAGTACGACTTAAAGGTGCCGTTGTAGGGGCAATCATCCTCAAAGTCGGCCATCAGCAGGCCTTGGCGGTAAAAGAGCTCCGCTTCCGATAGCCAACGCCCCGCGCCGCCTTTGGGATCATCTTGCCAGCGCGATATCTCGCGCATCTTGCGGTACTGGTCGGGGAGGAAGTTCTGCATCTGACGACCGGTCTTGAGAATCGGCTCGTCAGCATAGATTTCGTTTGAGAAGCGGGCGGACTGATGGGTCCGGGCCTCGGCCATAATGCGCTCGATGAGCATCTTGACGTCCTGGTCGGCCACCGCTTCTCCTCTCCTAACGCAGCTTCGGTGACCCCATATCATAGCACAGCATCAAACAGGTGTTCGAGATATCACTATGCAGATAGTTTAGAACAGGAGGGCGTAGATGACCGCCACGACGACGGAGGGGAGCATGTTGGCCGTGCGGAAGGTCTGAGGTCGAATAAGGTTAACGCCAACACAGAAGATGAGCATGGAGCCCACAAGCGAAAGGCTGTCGAGGGCTGCGGTTGTCATGATGGGGGAAAGTGCGCCGGCAAAAAGCGTGATCGTGCCCTGGAATACGGCAACGGGCAGGGCCGAGAAGATGCAGCCGCGGCCAAGCGAGGCCGTCATGGTGCAGACGATGATGCAGTCCAGCGCGCCCTTTAGAGCGAGCGTGTGCCAATCGCCGAGCAGGCCGTCCTGAATCGAGCCCACGATGGCCATGGCGCCGATACACACGGTGAGCGATGTCGAGACAAAGGCGTTGGTGAACTCGTTGTCGCCTTCGCTGCCGGTTTTGCGCTTGAGCCATTCGCCGAGGTTCTCGATGGCGGCCTCCAGGTTGATGGCCTCGCCGATGAGCGAACCAAGGGCAAATGAGACGATAAGCATGGTGGTGCCGGTGGTCGCCAACGTCTCTCCATCGATAACGAGCATCTTTTGCATGGTGCCGCCCAGGCCGATAAACAGAACGCACAACCCCGATGCCTTCATGAGCGTGTCTTGGATGCGGGGCATAATGAAGCGCCCACCCATGAGGCCCAGCAGCCCGCCCGCGATCAAAAGCGCGACGTTGATGATCGTTCCTAAACCCGGCATGAACCCTCCTGTAATTGATGCCAACGCGGCAATCGTAACAGAACGGGGAGGGGAGCGCTCAGTATCCGAGCCAAGCGGCGGTTGGCGGTCTAGGATAGGACGGGGCTAAAGTCGAAGCGCAGCGTCATGAGGTGCTGCGGGGATTCGATGGCTGCGGCAATGATGTCGGCGTCTCGTGCGCGATCGAACCCTTCAAGTTCCATTTGATAGGGGAAGTCTTCTTGGATACCGATGCGACGAGGAACCAAAAGCTTGGTTCCATCGAATTCTTCGGTTCGCGTTCCGTCTGCTGCAACGGAATAAAGGTGCAACTTGGCGGTCGTTGTGGCATCAAGTGCCGAGATAGCTTGGATATCGTTCGATGCGCTCCTTGCTCCCACTGCCGTAAGTGCCGTAGGCGCGACGACTTCACCCGAAGGCAAAAAGACGAGTTCGACGGTATTGGGGAATGCAATGAGGATATTTTTGCGGCGGGGCGCATTGGCAGCGACTGGCTCAATGCTTGCGGCATCGACGGTTTCCGTGTGGTCAAGCGCGACCATCATGCAACAGTTGCCTTCGTCGACATCTGGGGGAGCGGCAAATTCCAGGCCGTCTTTCGGTTGGGGATCGCCTAGTTCGGTGGCGGTGCCGCCTGGCTTCTCGAGAGGAGCCGCAGTGTTGTCTTCTGACGATGCATCGTCTGCATCGTCAACATGTGCCGGTGCGTCTGCGACCTCGTCTTTGGGGGATTTGTCATTATCGCTCGATATAGGAGCAGCAATCCCGACGGACCCCACTCCGTGCCATGTCATTTGGAGCAGCGCCGGATCGGCGAGAATGCGCTGCACGCCTTGTGCCTGGGTATCGATAATGATGGGGGCGGGTTCTGATCCGCGCGTGAGGTTAAGCGAGCCCTTCTGTCTATTGCTTTGAGCCTCTCGGTCGTCCGCGTCGCCAGCGTAGAACAGCAAAGGCGCATCTCCCGTTGCGATGGCTTCGGTGTCCGCCTTGGTCAGTCTTAGCGATGCCGTAAAGGAGATGATGGGCTGCGCGCCATCGACATTCGAGGGAACGCAGCCCAGGCATACACCCCCTTCTTCTTCATCATGGGCCGCGCTGTCGAAGACGACCTTCGCCCCGTTCGCCGAGTCATCGACCGAGTCAATATCGATGCGCAGCTCTAGGTCGCATGGGTCGCCATCGGCGTCGACTGTAGCCGAGTTCCATGTGCAGATGGCATAACCTGTCCGGGGGCCGTTCTCCTTGTCCGGTCGCTTGATATCCACGACTATCGAGTCAACCGTATTGCGGTGAAGGCATCCCGAGGTTCGGACCGTGGCGCGTGCGAGCGAAAAACGTTGGCAGGCGACGATACCCGACGAATTCGCCACGGGGCTCAGAGCTTGCGGTAAGGAGTTTGCCGTGGCGGGCGTCGCCCAAGCGGCGAGAGGCATACCGCTCGCCAGTGCGCTGCAGAGCGCGGCGACGGGCAAAAGGTTTTTGGGTGCCATGGTTCTCCTATCTATTCCGCGTACTCCGGTCGTGCTTGGCTATTGGTTGCGTTTGATGTGCAGGCCAAGGCACGTCAGTCCTGCCCCCGCCGTGGCGGCGCCTGCCGCAATGAGTTGCCGGGTGTCGCTCGTCTGAGCGAGCGGCTCGTGACGGCTGTCGCGATTAAGGCCCGAAAGGTCGACGGTCACTTCGGTGGCCGCCTGCGCTTGCTCTTGTTGAGCAAAGGCCATGGCAGGTGCGGACGCCAAGATGCCGACGATGGCGGCCAGTGCAATCGCCTTAGGACGTGGCGTGCGCACCGGGCTCGACCGTCCAAGTGATGCTTGCCACTTGATCTCCCGTACCGCCGGCGTGGTAGATGTCACGCGTGACGCGGGCGACGTGGCCACTCACATTGAGCTTGATTTTGTCCGTTCCGTCGGCAATGCCCTGGTACTTCATGTCGAAGTTTGCGTCTTTGGAAAGATCGAGGCCCGTAGTCTGAGTCGCCGAGCTGGCATCCTTTTCTGCCTCATCGGGGCCAACCTTAAAATCGATGGAGTTCTGGGCCGAGCCCGTCTTTGCGTCTGCAACGATTGTCCAGTCGTTCTTGGCCGTGACTTTCATGTTGGTGACGTGGATGCCATATGCCGAGAGGTTGTCGATGGTAATCGCCTTGTCGGAGGGTCCCACAAGCGTTCCGTCGGCGTTGGCGGCAAAGGGGATGACCGTTGGCGCCTTAAACGAAACATTGCTAATGTCGGCCTTCACCGTCACATCGGTGGTTCCAACGCGCACCTCTGCCATGGCCGCCGTTGGCGCGGCGCCCATCGCAAGTGCGAGCGTAAGCCCTGCGCCCACGGCGAGTGCCCTGGCTCCGCTCAGGTTCATGGGTGTGTTCATAATCGATCCTTTCTGCTCGTCACGGACTGTTTCCGTGATGGTTGGACGAATGGGGGGGCAGGGTGCTGCCCCTGCGAGCGCGTCGGCCACTAGCCTTCTGCCTGGGCCACCCGCACTTTGACGCGCGTCGGATTGCCGTGGGTGTCGTAGGTCTTGGCATCGAGTGCCTGAATCTCGATATATGCCTCGCCTTCTTGGATATCGCCGGCGGGGCAGGTCTCAACCGTCTTGCCGGCTTCGACCACACCGGACTCATAGATGGTCTCGTCGTTTTGAATCACGCGGAAGCG
>DBFBFY010000047.1:0-12089 GCA_048201615.1 Collinsella sp. | reverse complement strand
GGCTGCGTCGTCGCACTCGTGGATCTCGAGCAGCTGATTGTCGCTCTCCTTGGCAAGCGACGTCGCCACGTCCTTAAAGGTCGAGGCGTCCCAGGCCTCGTCCGCTATGACGGCAACCGGTACCGGGTCGACCGTGCCGTCAGAGCTCAGATTCGCAAACATAAACATGAACATCGTGGAAAGTGCGATGGGAAAGAGAGCGCCCCAGACCCACGTGCTCGGACGGCGCAGCAGCGTCTTGACCGTAGTGATGATGGTGTTGAACATGACTGCCCCCTAGTCGCGCAGCTCGCGGCCGGTGATCTCGAGGAACACGTCGTTGAGGGTCGGCGGCTCGCTCCACACGCGGCCGAGCGCCACATCGGCGGCGCGCAGCGTGTCGAGGATGTCGACCAAATTGTGCGGGCTCGCTTCGCAGGTGCAGACGAGCTCGCCGCCGGACAGCTCAACCGAAAGCACGTGCTCGAGGGCGCGCAGCCGCTCGACCGTGGCGGTCTCGACGGCGCCGACCTCGACAGTCACGCGCTCGCCCATTTGAATCATGCGTTTGAGCTCGTCATTGGTGCCCTGCGCCAGCACACGTCCGCCGTCCATGATCATGATGCGGCTGCAAATCTGCTCGACTTCCTCCATGTAATGGCTGGTATACACCACCGTGGCGCCCTCGTCGCGCAAGCGGCAGATGCCCTCCAGGATAGCGCTGCGACTCTGCGGGTCGACCGCCACCGTGGGCTCGTCAAAAAAGATGAGCTCGGGCTTGTGCGCGATGCCGCAGGCGATGTTGAGGCGTCGCGCCAGGCCGCCCGAGAGCTTGCCGGGGCGGAACTTGGCAAAGTCGCCCAGGCCGACAAAGTCGATGGCCTCGTCGACCAGCGCGCGGCGGCGCTTGCGGTCGTTGACGTAGAGGCTGCAGAAATAGTCGATGTTCTCGCGCACCGTAAGCTCGTCGAACACCGCCACCTGCTGCGGCACCACGCCGATGCGGCGCTTGAGGTCGTAGCGGGCGGGCGTCATGGGCTCGCCGAACAGTTCGATGGTGCCCTTGTCGTAGGCGAGCAGCTGCAGGATGCAGTTGATGGACGTGGTCTTGCCCGAGCCGTTGGGGCCCAGCAGGCCAAAGATCTCGCCGGGGGCGATGCTCAGGTTAAAGTGGTCGAGCGCAATAAGATCGTCGTAGCGCTTGACGAGGTTTTCGACGTGGACGATGTCTGTCATGAGGCGGCCCTTCTGTTGATTGCGGCCCGGTACGATTGCATCATCGCAGGAGCCGCCGACGCGCACCAGTGAGCTTTGTCACGAGTGCGAGGGGGCAGAGGTGAAACCCCCGCTCGCGCGAGCGATCGACGCCGCTTTGCCGCGCGGGAGGAATGTCACGGTTGCGCAGGCAGCCCCTCCACCGCGCGCGCCTTCGCGTACAATACCCGTATGAACAGGCTTTTCGACAAATCGATCGTGCTGGCGTGCTGTATTGCGGCCGCCATGGGTCTTGCTGTGGACGCTCGCCTGGTCGCGGCGTTTTGCCTTGGCGTTATTGCCACCTCGCTGGCCGAGGTCGTACAGGGAAACCGCGCCCGCCGTGTGAGCGAGGCCGCGAGCTACGCCTGCATCATCGCGGCTGTCTTCGTGCCGCCGTTTGTGCCGTTTGCGCCTCTCGCTCTCTATGACATCGCGCGACGCGTTCGCCGTGAACGAATCTGGCCCGCGCTGGCGATTGGCGCCGTGTTTGTCTGCGCGCTTGTCGCGGACCTTCGTGGTGGCGTGCTCACCACCCGAACGCTGCTGTTAACCGCCATCCTTTCGGTCGCCGCCACGTTGCTGTCGCTGCGCACCGCGCAGCTGGAGCGCGAACAGGAACGCATGCGTCGCACCCGCGACAAGCTGCAAGAACGCGCCCTGGCACTCGAGGCACGCAACCGCGACCTCGCCGACCGCCAGGACTACGAAGTCGAGCTCGCGACGCTCGCCGAACGCGCCCGTATCGCGCGCGAGATCCACGATAACGTGGGCCACCAGCTCACGCGCGCTTCGCTTCAAGCCGAGGCCCTGCGCGTGGTCCATGCCGATGAGCCCGGCGTCGCCGCCGATTTCGCCGACGTCAAACGCACGGTTGACGAGGCGCTCCAGCTCGTGCGCGCCAGCGTCCACGCGCTCAACGACAATGCAACTGACCTCTCCGTGCAGCTCGAGCGCATCGTTGAAGGCGCACGCTCGGACAGCGGTCCGCAGATTGAGCTTGAGGTTTTGGCCGAGCATGCGCCCGCCAACGTCGCCAACTGCTTTGCGGCGGTGCTGCGCGAGGCGCTTTCCAACGCCATGCGCCACGCTTGCGCCCAAACCGTCACCGTACGATGCATGGAACATCCGTCGTTTTACCAGCTTGTCGTTACCGACGATGGCGCGGGCGGGGTCCAAGCAAGCGGCCGCGGCGCTGCGGAGGGCATGGGGCTCGCCTCCATGCGCGAGCGCGTCGAGGCGCTTGGCGGCACCTTCACCGCCGGCCCGCGCGCCGGCACCGGCGGCTGGCGTGTGTTTGCCACCGTTCCCAAACAGCAAGGAGATGAGGGCCGATGAGGCTCATCGTTGTCGACGACGACCGCTTGGTGGTCGATTCGCTCAAGATTATCCTGGGCGCCCAGCCGCAGATCGAGGTAGTGGGCACCGGCGCCAACGGCAACGACGCGGTTTCGCTCTATGCCGAACACGCGCCTGATATCGCACTGCTCGACATCCAGATGCCGGGGCGTGACGGACTTTCGGCGGCACGCGAGATCCTCGAGCGCGACCCGTCGGCGCGCGTGGTGTTTCTGACGACATTCTCGGATGACGAATACATTGTGTCGGCGCTCAAACTGGGCGCGCGCGGCTACTTGATTAAAACCGACGTCGCTGCCATCCCTCCCGCGTTGACGCAGGTCATGGATGGCAAACGCGTGCTCGAGGGCAAGGCGATCGAGGACGTCGATTTTGACGGAACGGACGTTGAGGCGGGCACGCCCCGCCGGCCTGCGGCCTTCGCCAGCCTAACCGACCGCGAATTCGAAGTCGCCGAGCTCATCGCCCGCGGCCTCGATAACAAGGAGATTGCCGCCACCGCCTATATGGGCGAAGGCACCGTACGCAACCACATCAGCTCGATCCTTGCCAAAATGGGCCTACGCAACCGCACGCAGATCGCCATCGCCTACCTGCGAGGGTAATTACCCAACGGCCAACCGCTCCGACAGAGCAAAATAGCTGTTATCGATTTAATGCCATTTCAAAACTATGCCGGTTTACGGGGCTAAGCTCAGGGCCCCCATCCATACCCGCGTTTTCCGTAAAATGACGGCTTGTCTACCTGCGGTTTTCTTTTCGCATTTTTTGCCGTGGTTGAGGGCCACCGCCCAAACGTAGTAGATAGGCCCATTTCATGGCGAACGGGCCACACGGATGTCCTCGCGAGGCCAAAATGATCCGTTTCCCTCTGTCCACGGGAGATCAAGTGCTGTTACGAATATGGTGTCATTTCAAAACTATGCCGGTTTACTACGATAAAAACGAGATTCCCGACCACGCGTGATTTTTTCGCAAAACTACAAGCCGTCTACCTGCGGTTTTGATTTTGCCAAATGCGGTGTGGTTGGAGGTGGGCGATTTATCGTAGTAATCCGGCATAGTTTTGTTCGCGACGGCACAACCGCGCGTTTAAGCGCGGGGCCGGTGGGGCAAAATTGCCCCACCGGCCCCTATTCCAGTTCTATCCCAGCGTTACTCCGGCTTGGTTTCTACTGTGGGAGTCTTGTCCGCTGCGACTGGGGTGCGGGCGGTGTCCATAGTCAGGCAGTGCTTGGGGCAGCTCTCGATGCACTCACCGCACACCACGCAGGCATACGGGTCGATCGACCACGTTCCACCCTTGCGATCGACCGCGAGCGCGCCCGCCGGACAGCGACGCGCACACATGCCGCAGCAAATGCACACGTCCATGTCGTTGACGATATGCCCGCGCAAGCGCTCGGGCGCCGCGAGCTTCTCCTGCGGATAGCACACCGTGACCGGCTGCTTGACCATAGAGCCCAAGGCCGTCTTGGCAAATGTCAGCAAACTCATGCCGCGCCTACCTTTCCGTGCAGCTAATGCAGGGGTCGATGGTCAGGATAATCATGGGAACGTTGGCAAGGAGTACGCCCTGCAGCGCATGCGTCAGACCCGCCAAGTTTTGCGACGTTGGCGTGCGCACGCGGAAACGGTCCAGGTTCTTGGTGCCGTTGCCGCGCACATAGTAATACGCCTCGCCGCGCGGCTGCTCAATCACAACCTCGCCGCGCGCGCCGTCGGCCGGCGTAAGCTTGGTGCGCCCGCCAATCCCGTCGTGCGGAATCTTGCCCACAAGCTCCTTAATGATGTCCATGGCCTGCGTGACCTCGGCGCAACGCACCTGGCAGCGGGCATAGCAATCGCCATCGGTAGCAACGATGGGCTCAAACGCAGCCAGATCCGCATAGGCACCGTCGTCAAACATGCGCACGTCGTAATCCACGCCCGATGCGCGCCCAAACGGACCGACCATCGAAAGCTCCAGCGCGTCTTTCTTGCTAATCATGCCCACGCCATGCAGGCGCTCGCCGCAGCTGTTGTCGTCCAAAAACGTATGCACCAGGGCCTCGTAGTCAGGACGCATGGCATCGAGCGTCTGGACAATGCCCGCCAGCTCGGAGTCCTCGATATCGTGCTTAAGGCCGCCGATCTCGTTAATCGACAGAATCACGCGCCCGCCGCAAGTGCTCTCAAAAATCTTGAGTATCTGCTCGCGCAGGGTCCATGACCGATAGAACAGCGCCTCAAAGCCAAAGGCGTCGGCGAGCAGACCCAGCCACAGCAGATGCGAGTGAATGCGCGAAAGCTCGTGCAGAATGGTGCGGATATACTGCACGCGACCAGGCACCTCGATGCCGAGCATGCGCTCGCAGGCGCTGGCATAGCCGCAGCTGTGGCCCACGGCGCAGATGCCGCAGATGCGCTCGGCGATGTAGCCAAACTGATGCATGTCGCGCTTTTCGGTGAGCTTCTCGAGCCCGCGGTGCACAAAGCCGATCTGAGGAATTGCCTCGATGACGCGGTCATCCTCGATCACCAGGTCCAGATGAAGCGGCTCGGGCAGCACCGGGTGCTGCGGGCCAAACGGAATAACGGAGCGATGTGCCATGGACCTTACGCCTCCTTTTTCTGCTTGTCGCGGGCGGCCTTGGCGGCAAGCGCCGCGCGGACCTTGGCCGCTTTCTCGGGATCCATGGCGGCGAGCTTTGCCTCCATCTCAGCAGCCTTGAGCGCGGCCTTGGCAGCGGCATCGTCATGCTGAGTATCGGAGCCGGCAGCCGCAGCGGGCTGAGCAGCGGCGCCCGCGGCGTCGCCGGCGCTCGCAGCACCCTCCCCTGCAGCAGCCGCAGCCGCGGCGGCCTTTTCGGCCGCGGCCTTGCGCGCCTTGGCCTCGGCAGCGGCACGCACCTTCATGGCTTTCTCGCGCGCGGCCTTCACCTCGGGCGTGATAACGCTCATGGGTTCGGCAGTCGAGACCTGGTAGAAAAAGCCCTTAAAGTCAATCTGCATATCGGTGATGGCAAGACCGAATAGGTCGTGCGCCTCGTTTTCAAACGGGAATACCGCCGGATAGTACGAGCTGATGGACGGAATCTCCTGATACTGGTCGATGCCCTCAACCACCAGGTTCTCGATCGCATAGCTGCCGTCCTGCGCAATATGCTCCTGAGCAGCACGAACGTCGATAAACGTATAGACCAGGCGATACGATCCGTCGTCCACACAGCGCTCGGCATGCATCTGCACAAAGCGCGCGCCGGTACCTTTGAGCGCCTGCACATGCGGCAACAGCTCATCGATCCCGACGGTAGTGTAGATTGCCTTTTGCATTACTCGGCCTCCTTTGCAGCGGCGGGCGTCCCGGCAGGTGCGTCGCCAGCGGCAGGCGCGTCGCCGGCCCCCGCAGCAGCCACAAACCCGTCCTCGCCCAGCTCAACGCCACCGTCCCAGGTTGCGGCGCCGCCCACGGTAAGCGGATCGCCGCCAGCACGCATCACGGCCTCCTTCTGATCCAGGATGCCGCACGCCTCCACGATGGCATCGATCACGGTCTCGGGACGAATGGCGCACCCGGGCGCGTACACGTCCACGGGAATCGCGCGGTCCACGCCGCCGATCACGTTGTAGGCATCGCGGAACACGCCGCCCGAGCACGCGCAGATACCGCACGCCACCACGCACTTGGGCTCGAGCATCTGGTTGTAGATCTGGCGCACGACGGGCAGGTTCTGGGCATTGACCGACCCCGTCACCAAAAAGATATCCGCATGCTTGGGGTTGCCGGTGTTGACCACGCCAAAACGCTCCGCATCGAACAGCGGCGTGAGCGAGGCCAGCACCTCGATATCGCATCCGTTGCAGCTCGAGCCGTCGTAATGAATAACCCACGGCGAGCGCGACATTTTATGATCCATGGATGCCGCCTCCTAAATAAACACGTCGACGAGGATGGGCATAAGATTGAGCAGGCCAAACACCAGCGCCACGCCCCATCCGAGCTTAAAGCAGCTGCGCCAGGTGCTGCGGGCAAAGGTGTTGTCGATCAGCACCTCGACAAAATACGTCGCGGCCATCACGACCAGGGCAACCACCCAGCTCACCGGGTTGTCCCAGACAAAGAACATGCCCACCCACATCAAAAACAGCACGGTCTCGCACCAGTGCATAAGGGTCATCTTTGCCAGCGTGCCGCCGCTCATCTCGGTGGCGACACCCTGAACGATCTCCTGATGCGCGTGATGCGAGTACGAAAGGTCAAACGGCGACTTGCGCAGTTTGATGGTGAGCACCGCGAGCAGCGCGAGGAAAATGGGCGCGCTGTACACGATGATGGGGGCCGACTGCCCCGTCACGGCAATGGAATCGAAGCTATCGGTGGCAAGGTACAGGCCCACGCTCATCAGCAAAACGGCGGGCTCGTAACTCATAACCTGCAGCAGCTCGCGGTCGGCGCCGACCTGGGCAAACGGGCTTTGCGTCGAGGCGGACGCCAACACCACAAAGATCGCGGCGAGCGTCACCATAAAAGCGCACAGCAGCGTGTTGGAGCCCGACACAAAGATGCCGCCGCCCACCACGGTAAAGATGAGCGCGCACGCCATGTAGGTATCGTCCATGGTGTTTACGCTGGCGGGGGCCTTGCGCAGCAGCTTGGCAACGTCGTAGAAGGGCTGCAGCAAGCGCGGGCCCACGCGGCCCTGCATGCGAGCCGAAAGCTTACGGTCAACGCCGTCGATCAGGCCGCCCACAAGCGGCGCCAGCAGGGCAAACGCCACGGTGCCAATAAAGATGCCCACGACACCCGAACCTTCAAAATACTTACCGCGCAGCACCGAGGGCGCACTCATGGCAAGCCGCTCGGGCCCAATCCACGCGCAACACAGCAGCGCAAACAAGATAATGCTGCAGCACACGACGCTACCCGCGGGGCCAATACGCTTCTCGCCAAGGGCGTCCTCCGAGTACCAATTGCGCTTTTCGGCCTTCACCTCGTGTCCCATCGAGCCGCGGAAATGGCGGTAATTGTCGGTTCCCACACCCGAAAGATATACGTTTACGTGCGGTTTGTTGCTCACGCGGAATGAAGTCAGCAGCACCACGGCGATAAACGCCACGATAACCACCATCAGATACATGGCGTCCTTGCCGATAACGTACGGCACGCGGCCAAACACCATGGCCAAGTAAGGCGACACCAGACCGCTCGAGATAACCGGGAACGCCACGCAGCACAGAATCAGCAGCGCGGCGATGGTGTTGAGCGCCATCCATTCGGTCTTATGGACATTGACCTCAACGTTTTGAGCCGTGGGGTCGACGCCCGAAAGCTTGGCAAGCCACTTGCCCCAGAAGTAAAACGTCGCGGCCGAGCCAAAGGCCAGCACCATGATCATGAGCACGTTGCCGGTCTGCGCGAACGCCACCAGGGCGCCCCACTTGGACACGAGCATGCCAAACGGCGCCACAAACATGCCCATGATGCCCAGCATCATCAGACGCGTCAGGTGCGGCATGCGGCTGAACATACCGTCCATGTCCTCGATATTGCGGCTGCCGATATGATGCTCGGCCGTGCCCACGCACAGGAACAGCAGCGACTTTGCCACCGTGTGGAACAGGATCAGGAAGATGGCCGCCCATACGGACTCGGGCGCGCCGACACCCAAGCAGGCACTGATGAGGCCCAAGTTGGAAATGGTGGAGTACGCGAGCACACGCTTGGCGTTGCTCTGCGAGATGGCCATGAGAGCAGCGAGCAAAAACGTGATGGCACCCACACTCGTGACCATAAAGCCGGTCACGGGATAGATGGCATAGAGCGGGCTCAGCTTGACCATCAGGAACACGCCGGCTTTGACCATGGTTGACGAGTGCAGCAGGGCGCTCGTGGGCGTGGGGGCAACCATGGCACCCAGCAGCCAAGTGTGGAACGGCATCTGTGCGGCCTTGGTGAGTGCGGCGAGCGACAGCAGAATGACCGGCATCACCAGCAGCGCGGATTGCGCGGTTCCGGCGCCGGAAAGCTCAATCATGCCCGAGATGGTCAGCGGCATGCCGTTAACGTGCAGGTACATGAGTCCGGCCAAAAACGCGATGCCGCCCAGCATGTTAAGGATGATCTGGGTAAAGGCGTTTTTAATGGCCTCGGGCGTGCGCGTGTAGCCAATCATAAGGAACGAGCACACGGTGGTGATTTCCCAGCCGCAGAACAGCCACTCAAGGTTGTCGCTCGTCACGATGACGAACATGGCCGAGAGGAACAGGAACATAAGCGCCAGGAACTGCGGACGACGGTCGGCCGCGGTCTGCCCACGCAGCGCGGCCTCGTGCTCGTCATGGGCCTGGAAGTCCTTCATGTAGCCCAGGGCATACACGCAGATAAGGCTGCCGACAATGCCGACGGCGAGGACCATGATCACGCTCATGTAATCCAGGTAGAGCGGCGTCGCCGTGACGGCTTCGGCCGCGGGCAGCGTCATGGCTGCAAAGGCGAGCGAGCCCACCAGCTGGACTATGCCGAGCACCGTGGTGAGCACGTTCCTATATTTGTACGCGTTGTACAGGATGACGGCGCACAGAATGACATCGATGGCGGAGCTGATGATCGAGAGCACATGCGAGGTGCCGGAGGCAACCTCAAAGCTCTGCGGGCCCGCGCCAAAAAACATGACGGCGACTACAACTGTCACCGCCATAATGATGCCGGAACCTATGAGCCCCACCGCATCGCGGGCGCGGTCACCGCGCGCGAGCAGCATGCCCAGCGCCGGTACCAGCGGAAACAGGGTAAGGAAATACAGTAGCGTCATACCATCACTCCCCCATGCAAAAACGCTGCAATTGTTTAACGTTATAGCTCAATTGATGAGTAGCGGCAGCGGGTTTTCGGTCAACTGGGGAGTTTTAGGCATACGGGGCAAGGAGTCTGTCCGCATTGGAGTAGAGGGGCGGCAAGAAAAATGCGCCCCTGTGGGCGCACCATCCCGTTCGCTATTCCGCCTTTTTAACGCGCGGCTTGCGGCCGCGCGGCTTATCGACCAGCGCGGACTCACCGCTCTCGCGATACTGGCGGCACCAAGCCTTGACTGAAGACTCGCTGGGAATCTTGTGCTTGATCATAGCCTCGCGAACCGTCAGGCCGTTTTCCAAACGGTCCTTAACCACGGCGAGCTTTACGTCGTACGAATAGGTGTGATGACGAGCGCCCGCATTGAGCACGGCGTCGGCACCGCCCACGGCATATGCGCGGGCCCACTGACGAGCCGTGGCCTGGGGAATGCCAAGCTTTGCGGCGAGGGCGCGGTGACCGACCCCCTCTTGGAGGATCTCGACGGCGCGCTGCCTAACCTCGGGCGTATGCGCGCGAGTCCTAGTTGCTTCCGACATACCTGCCACTTCTTAGCCTTAACCGTTAATCTGCTTTCTTACGTGCAAGTTAGATAGTAGCATTTTACTGTTTGCTCAAAGCAGTTAATTAAAATAGACGCGGCATTATCTGGGCATTTGGCACCAAATTACGACATATCTTTATCGATTATTTACGCTGGTAGCTGACTCACAGCTAATCGTCATTCGCTTGTCAACAAAATTGGCATCTCTTTATGTCCTTTGGTATAGAGGATATAGTTATTAACCCCTCCCCCAATAATTTTGAGTGATCTGCAAGGTAGTAGACGCCCTCACTCCTCATGATTACCGCGCATTGCCATCCACCGGAGCAAAACAAAAAGGGCGGGACCTGCTGCGCTTGCAGGCCCCGCACCGGTTGACACCCGACGGGACACAGCCGGGCGAGACGAATCCGTGCTACCGCCCCGCCTGGCCGCGATGCTCAACTACAGCTCGTTGGCCGCGTGATACGCCGTGCGGATGGCGCTCGCAATGTCGGCGGTGCGCTCGCCCGAGCAGTCGCCCACGCAGGTCACGGGCACCGTCACGCCGTCCAGGCCAAACGCGTTGGCCTTGGAGCCCACGGCCATCACCACGTAATCGCAGGCGATATTTACCGGCTCCTCGGCGCCGTCCTCGGTGGTGCGCACGGCCTCCACGCCCTCGTCGGTAATGGCGGTCAGGCGGGTCTTCACGTGCTGCTCCACGTTGTGCTCGGCAAAGTCGCTCATAATCAGCGGCAGAATGGTCTCGGACTCGCCCGCGGCAATCTTGTCGAGCATCTCGACAATCGCCACCTCGCAGCCGCGCCGCAGCAGGTACTCGGCAGTCTCGGTGCCCACCAGGCCACCGCCAATGACGGCGACGCGGCCCGTAAGCTCCACCTTGCCGGCCAGCACGTCCCAGCTCGAGACGACCTTCTCCGAGTCGGCACCCGGAACGGGGATGACCACGTCGTGCGCGCCCACAGCCACAATCGCGGCGTCGGCGGCGTTGAGGTCCTCAGCGGTAGCGGCATGGCTGAGCTCAACCTTCACGCCCAGACCAGGCAGAATCTTCTCGTAGTACTCGACCGAGCGCATGATCTCGTCCTTGCGCGGAGGCGCAGCCGCCAGCACAATCTGGCCGCCCAAGTGATCGCTCGCCTCGTAGATGGTCACGTCGTAGCCGCGCTTGGCCGCCACGCGCGCGGCCTCCAGGCCGGCGATGCCGCCGCCCACCACGGCGACCTTCTTGTCGCCCTCGCCCGGCTTGATGGCGATGGTCGCCTCGTCGCCGTTCTCGGCATTGAGCACGCACGAAATGTACTTGCGGTTTTGAATCGCATCGACGCAACCCTTGTTGCAGTTGAGGCACTCGCGGATGGGCTCACCCGTGGCGGCCTTCAGCGCAATGTCGGGGTCGCACATGAGCGAGCGGCCATAGGCGATGATGTCGGCGGCGCCGTCTTCCAGAATCTTCTCGCCGGCCTCGACCGAAACCACGCGGCCCACGGTTGCCACCGGCACGGAGACCAGGGCCTTGACGCGCTCGGCCACGGGCAGCGTCCAGTTGTAGGGCATGGCGCCCATGGGCGGAATGGTGTCGCCCATGTTGCCGGTGTGGTTGGCCTGTGCGACCTGGATCATATCGATGCCCGCGCCCTCGAGCAGCTTGGCGAACTCGCAGGCCTCGTCGGGCTGCAGGCCGCCCTTGCCGCGCGGCGTGCCGTCGGGGTTCTCCATGATCACGGGGAGCTTGTACTCCACCATCAGCTGCGGCGCGGCTTCCTTAATGGCAGCGACGACCTCCAGCGCGTAGCGAACGCGGTTCTCGAACGAGCCGCCGTACTCGTCGGTGCGCTGGTTGAGGATGGCCGAGCACAGCGAACCCACCAGACGATCGCCGTGGACCTCGATGGCGTCGATGCCGGCCTGCTGCGCACGGGCGGCCGAGGCAGCGATGGCCTCCTTGATCTGGGTGAGTTGCTCTACGCTCGCCTCGTTCACAAAGTGCTGCATGTCGTGATGCAGCTTGGCGTAGGCCTGGTTGCGGATCTCGTTGGACTCGGCCATCTTGGCGGCAAAGGTCTCCTCGTCGCCGGCGGCCTTGGCCTCCTGCGCGGCCTTGGCGGCAGCCATGGA
>DBFBFY010000046.1:0-5225 GCA_048201615.1 Collinsella sp. | reverse complement strand
AGGTCGTGTCCGCCGGGAACGCCGGCCACCACGGCAAAGAGGCTAAACACGACCGAAGCTGCTCCGCGCAGGCCCGCCCAGCTTACGAGCGCGACCTGGCGGGGGTTCGTCTTAAAGGGCGCCAGGAGCACGCCGACGGCGATGGGACGGCTCACGTAGAGCATAAACGCCATGAGCGCCAGGCCCGGCAGCAGCATCTGCGGCAGGCGTGCGGGCGTGACGAGCAGGCCGAGCAAGAAGAAGATCGTCATCTCGGCCATCTCGGTGAGGGTGTCAAAGAAGTGCGCCATCTCGACCTTGCCGGTGATGTCGCTCGCACCCAGCACAATGCCGGCCAGGTATACGGCCAAAAAGCCGTTGCCGCCCAGATAGCTTGGTAGCGCGTAGGCGACGATCGCCACGGCGAACAAGAAGATGGTCTGCGCGCCCTCGGCCGTTGCGTGTGCGCGTTCAATCAGACGGCCCGCCGCCCAGCCGATGGCAAGGCCCAGGCCCGCGCCCAGGATAATCTGCTTGGCCAGCAGTGCGGGAATGTTGATGTCGCCGCCGGCCGCGAGTGTGGCGAGCACGGCGGTGAGCATGTAGGCGACGGGGTCGTTGGAGCCCGATTCGACCTCGAGCAGCGAGTCGGTGCCGCCCTTCAGCGACAGGCTGTGCTCGCGCAGAACGCTAAAGACGCTGGCCGCGTCGGTGGATGCCACGACTGATCCCAGCAGCAGGCCGCCGATCCAGTCGAAGCCCAGCACGAAGTGGGCGAACACGCCGGTGATGCCTGCGGTGATGACGACGCCGAGCGTGCTCAGCAGCACCGCGGGCACGGCGACGGGCTTGGCGCGGTCGATGTTGGTGTTAAAGCCGCCGTAGAACATGATGAACAGCAGCGCCGTGCTGCAGACGGTTTCGGTGAGCGCGTAGTCGCTAAAGTCGATATGCGCCGGGCCGTTGACGCCCAACAGCATGCCGAGCGCGATAAAGATGAGCAGGGTGGGGAAGGGGAGTTTTTTGCCGACGGGTTTGATGGTCAGGCACAAAATGATGACGAGGCCGATAAAGAGAAGGATCTGGTTCATAGATGGTGTCCGCTCCTGGGTGGTTGGCGTGGCACGGTCAGTTGTCTGCGGTTATTTGTACCCAAAGATGGTGGGTTTATGGGGTTGGATTGCGGGCGTGCGCGATATCGTCATAGACGGCTGCCGTCTTTGCCTCTGCTCGGAAACCCTTTCCAGCTTTATTGCAACGGAGTACAATGGGTAACGTTTAAGTTCAACTTGAAGTTTTAGTTGCGGCACCGGGCTTCGGCCGCAATGCAAGGAGAGGCGTACCATGGCGATCTATGTGACATCTGACGCTCACGGGCACGTGCGTGCGCTTGACGAGGCCCTGTCTAAGATCTCGTTGACGTCCGACGACACACTGTACGTGCTGGGCGACATGATCGATCGCGGGCCCGATCCGGTCGGTGTTATTAAGCTCGTGCGCTCGCTGCCCAACGCCCGCGTGCTCAAGGGCAATCACGAGCAGATCATGCTCGATGCCATCATTGGCCAGGATCCGCTCGATGCCGAGACCTGGGATATCAACGGTGGCTGGACGACGCGCGAGCAGCTCAACGACATGGAATTTGATGCATACGAGGAGCTCGTGCGATGGATGGCCGCGCTGCCGCTCTACGCGGTGGTCGAGACTGCCGAGCGGCCGTACCTGCTGGTGCACGCCGGCATTCAGACCGAGGCGGCGCGTGCGTTTTTGCTTGAGCATGGTGTCGATTGTGCCGATGGCGTCGGAGCGGTGGGTGCTGATCGCGAGCTGCTGCAGCAGATGCTCGCAGTGCAGTCGTCCGATGACCTGCTGTGGATTCGTCACGGCTATTGGGATGTGCCGACCGGGCTGCTTTCTGCCGAGGGCAAGGGTCCGGTCGTGGTGAGCGGTCACACGCCAACGGTGTCGCTCGGGCGTTATTGCGAGGTCGGTGGTCTTGCGGGGCTCGATGAGGAGTCGGGCCGCGGGCAGATCGTGCGCCTGGGCGGCGAGGATGCCGCCGGTGTGCCCGATCGCATCGACATCGACTGCGCTGCCGCCACCGGCTCCGAGTTCGGTCGCGTGGGCATCCTGCGCCTGGACGACGGGGCGGAGTTCTACGCGAACATCAACCCGGGCGAATAATCGGTGCAAGGGGTAGCTAATTTGGGACGGGGCTTTTTTTACTACTTTTGCCCTTCTGCCCGCTAATTGATTTCTCTGGGACGGGGATTAAATAATCATTTGGCTGCCCGCTGGCTAAGTGAGTAGACTTTTTTGGAAATGCCGAGCACCCAACATATTTGCCTCAATAAAACCGCAGGTCACAGACTTGTGCTCTGTTGGTGTGGTCGGAGATTCGGTAAAAGTCTACTCACTTAGTTTTGCGTGATGAATATTGTCCGCAACGAGACCCCAGACGGGGTGATTCCATCGCAAATTCCGGTGACCGGGCAGCTAATTAGGCGCCGTATGGGTTGCGGTCGCGTTCTATGCGCTGGCGGATGTGGGCGTACTCGATTATCAGTAGCACCAGGAGTAGGGCCATGATGGCTAGGTAGCTCACCACAGCGCCCATCAGACCCAGCAGCTTAATCAAGATCACCGGCAGCACCACGCTTACGGCGAAGCAGATCAGGTAGATCTTGGTGACGTCTCCAGCGTGGCGTAGCACCGTGATGATGGCGTAGATAAAGTCGATGGCCGCGGTGACGCCGCCGGCGACGACCATCAGCAACGCCAGCGTACGGTAGCGCTCAAAGCTGAGGCCGTACATAAAGCTCATGAGGGGAATACCGGGACCTGCCATAAATGCGGCGCACACGCCGGTGATGGCCACGATCAGCGCCATAACGGCAACAATAATCAGGTCAAAGCGACGACGCTTGCGAGGATTAGCCCAAATGCTCGACAAGCGCAGGAGCTGCGGTTTATAGATAAATCCAATGCTCAACAGAATAGCCTGCGCCGGAAAGAACAGGGCATTAAAGTACAGCTGATATTTGTATGCCAGCTTGCCTTCCATCACAAACTTGGGCATGCTCTCAATTAGGTTGAACAGGAATAGCGCGCCAAAGAGTGGGGCGCACTGGACAAACAGGTGGCCGACCTCGCGCAGGCTTACGCGGCGCGATTTTTCGGTCTCGAGCAGGGCGAGCGGCGCGGTGACCAGCACGAGCGAGGCGATCGCGGCGATGCCCATGGCCATGGCCGCGATGGGCATGCTACGCGTGAGGAACAGCGCCACGCTGAAGACCGCGATGACGCCGACGGAGCGTAGCGTTTGACTCATGCCAGCCAAGTAGAGCTTGTCGGCCTGCTGCAGGCGGCCTTCGTACACGTCGGCGACGCCGTCGATCACCTTGTAGAGGTAGACGCCCAGGCCGATCGTCGCCATATGCGCGTCATAGCCGCGGGCGCTGCTGTACATGAGGCCGCAGCCTAGGGCGAGCGCTCCGCAAAGCCAGCGGTTGAGCTGGTAGGAGGCAAAGGACGTCTTTTCGTCGATGTCTGAGACCTGGAAATTGCGCACGCCGTAGTTGCACGCGATCATGATGAGCGTGCCGGTGACGAAGGCGATGGAGAATTTGCCTGCTTCTTCGGCGCCCACGAGCTGTGTGGACACGATGGTGAGCAGAGGAAACGCCATGCCCCACACGGCGGTGCCCAGGGTATTCCAGAGATAGTCGCGGCGGGTGGCGTGCTCCTCGTATTCCGCTTCCTGCATGGAGAAGCCGCCGCCGTAGATGGCGCCGAGCAGGCGGTTCCACCAAGCGTTGACCATGCGGCGGACGGGGCCGGGCTCCTGATCGCGTTCGCGCCGGCGACGTGTGGCTTGGCTGCTATCGGGTCCGCCGGCGTTGCGCTGACTCAGCTCCTGGATGCGTGCGAGCTCTTCGGCCGTGTGGGAGGCAGGGAAGAGGCCGTTCTCGATGCGGCCGCCCTGGGCCTTCGCGGCGCCGTCTTTCAATGCAGCGGGGTTGGAGATGCCGTTGCGGCGGGCGATGGCGCGGCGAATGCTATCGAGGGGCGTGATGCTCAAAGCGGGGTCCTTTCTATTGCTGCGCTCTAGTATAGTCGCGGTGGTATCCATTCGTGTTTTTGAACAGGTTGTTCAATAATTTCGGCGGCGCCATTCAGTAGTCGGCACTTAGGGACGTTCCTTATGTGCCGGCACTTTGGGAACGTCCCTAAGTGCCGGCATCCGGGGACGCTCCTTGAATGTTGCCTGTTCAAGAGTGTCCCCAATGACTAGTCGTTTAAGAACGTTCCCAATGACTGGGCCGCTTGCCTGCGATTTTTGACCGTTGGGCGGGCTTGCCGCCCTTGCCGCAAAAACGTTTTTGCATATCGGGTACAACGGGCTTTACGTGAGTAAAGTGCGCGCCGCGTCCACGTGCCGCGTTTTTAAAGGAGGCCCCATGCCTGGTGTTACCCCTGCAGAAGCTCTGTCCAATTTTGGCATTACGCTGGTCGAAGACCCCGCTGAGAACCAGCCCCGCCTGCTGGTTGACCTGCCGGCAGCCGAGCTCGTCGAGCATGCCATCCGCCGCAACGAAGGCCGCATGGCATCCAACGGCGCGCTGGTGATCGAGACGGGGGAGCGTACCGGACGTTCGCCCAACGACCGCTTTATCGTTGACACCCCCGATGTCCACGACAAGATTGCCTGGGGCGCCGTCAACCGCCCGCTGTCCGTCGAAAGCTACGAGGTCATCAAAGCCGGCATCGTCGACTATCTCAACGAGCGCGATGTGTTCGTCACCCGCGGCATGGCCGGCGCCGACCGCAACCATACGCGCCGCCTGCTCGTCGCCTGCGAGCGTGCCAGCCAGGCGCTCTTCATTAAGCAGATGCTCGCCCGCCCGCTCGCCCGCGAAATCGCGCGCACCGGCGAGCCGGACTTCTGCGTGCTCGCCGCGCCGGGCTACCAATGCGACCCTGCCATCAAGGGCCTCAACTCCAGCGCCGCCGTGGTCATCAACTTCCAGGAGCGCGTGATTTTGGTCGCGGGTACCGGCTACTCCGGCGAGATCAAAAAGTCCATCTTCAGCGTTATGAATTACCTGCTGCCCGTCGAGGACGACGTGCTGCCCATGCACTGCTCGGCCAGCATGGATCCCGTCACGCACGAGACCGCCGTGTTCTTTGGCCTGTCCGGCACCGGCAAGACCACGCTTTCGGCCAATCCCACGCGCCTGCTGATC
>DBFBFY010000045.1:0-10733 GCA_048201615.1 Collinsella sp. | reverse complement strand
CCCTCTGCGATCATGTTGCGGTTGTACACCAGATGCAGGTACATCGCGTCGTGCGCTGCGGTGGGATTGCGCGCGGCGATGGCGTCGGCCACGCCACGGTGGGTGCGGATGGTTTCCTCAACCAGCTTTTTGCCGGTCACGTCAATAAACAGGGGGACAGACGCCTTGAGCACACCCATCAGGCGGGGGACAACGAGGTTGCCGCAGCTTTCGGCAATTGCGATATGAAACGCGGTGTCGGCGGCGGAATAGTCTTCGTCCCGCGCGGCCAAGCGCTCGGACTCGTCGCAAAGTTCTTTGATGCAGATGATTTGATCGTCGGTCGCGTGCTCTGCGGCCATGCTGGCCATCTGCGGCTCGATCATAAAGCGCACTTCGAGCAGGTCGCGTGCCAGGCGCCTCTTGTCATCGATAAAGGTAAAGCCCAGCGGATCGTCGGCAACGCCGGGGTTTGATGCCACATAGGTGCCCGAGCCCTGTTTGATGCGCACGATGTTGCGCGACTGCAGCAGCTTCATGGCTTCGCGCACCGTGCTTCTGCCGGCGCCCAGGCGCTCGACGAGCACGGCCTCCTTGGGCAGGCGGTCGCCTTGCTCAAGATGTTCATCCAGGATCAGTTGAATGATTTTCTCCGAAATCTGCTCGGGGAGTCCCAATTCGGCTCGTGCCACGCTTCACCTCATATTAAAAGAATTCATCAGAGCTATTCTAGCCCATTCAGCAGAAGCCGCGGCGGTTCACTCCGACAATGAGGGGGCTGGAAGTAGCCGTTTACCGTCAAAAAGACCGTTCAGCAAATACATCAGATGTATTTCGAACAAATTTCAATTTGAAACATCAGACCTATTGAAAACACGCTATAGTCTAAGCCGAATTCAAAAGGTCTGATGAATTGGAGGAAAGATGTCAGACCCAACGTTTATGGCTGATCCCACCAGGCTGGTCATCGCCGCCATCGTGGGCATCGCGCTGCTGCTTGCGCTCATCATCAAGTTCAAGCTGCACCCCGTGCTGTCGATGATGGTCTCGGCGCTCGTGATCGGTATCGGTGCCGGCATGCCGCTCGACATGGTGGCGGACACCGTCACCAAGGGTGTGGGCACCACGCTGCAAAACATCGCCCTGCTCATTGGCCTGGGATCGATGTTTGGCCAGATTTTGGAGGAGAGCGGCGGCGCCAAGAAGATCGCCCAGACCTTCATTGACACCTTTGGCCAGGGCCACTCCAGCTGGGCGCTGGGCATCACCGGTTTGGTCATCGGCACCACGGTGTTCTTTGAGGCCGGCGTGGTCGTTTTGATCCCGCTTGCCTTTAGCGTGGCATCGCAGACCAAAAAGTCGACGCTCTACTACGGCATCGCGCTGCTCGCGGGACTTGCCGCTGGCTATGCGTTCGTGCCGCCATCGGCCGGGTCGGTTTTGGTCGCCGGCACGCTCGGTGTCGACCTGGGCACCATGATTCTCGTCGGTATCCCTACCGCCTTCATCGCTATGGCGATCGCCGGCGTTATCTGGGGCCGCAACGTGGGCGGTCGCATCTTTACCGATGTTCCGGAGCACTTTACCTCTGCCGAGGGCGCGAGCGACGAAAAGGAGCTTCCCTCCTTTGGCATGGTGCTTGCCATCGTGCTCACGCCGCTTTGTCTGATTTTGCTGGGCACGTTGTCCTCTTATATCCCCATGCCCGCTGAGCTCGCCTCGATTCTCGCCTTCCTGGGCAAGCCGTTCGTCGCTTTGACGCTCGCCACGCTCGTCGCGATGTATCTGCTGGGCGCGCGCCGCGGCTACTCCGGCGCTGAGCTCAAAGCCCTGCTCGACCGCTCTCTTAAACCCGTCGGCATGATCTTGCTGGTCATTGCCTGCGGCGGTGTGATCCGCTGGATGCTGCAGGACTGCGGCCTGGGCCAGGTTATCGGCCCTATGCTCGAGGCCTCACCGCTGCCTTTGGTGGTCGTTGCCTTTTTGATTGCCGTCATGGTGCGTGCCTCTGTCGGCAGCTCCATCGTCGCTATGACCATGGCATCGGGCATTATGGCCGCCATGCCTGCGGTTGCCGGAGCCTCAGTGCTCATGCGTGCCGCTATCTGTCTTGCTATCTGCGGCGGTGCCACGGCCCTCTCGCACGTCAACGATGCCGGTTTTTGGATGTGCTCCTCGTTCCTGGAGATTGATGAGAAGACAACCCTCAAGTCCTGGACCGTTATGGAGACGCTCATCGGCCTTTCGGGTCTTGCCTGCGCCCTGGTGATCTCGTTCTTCGCCTAGTTCGCGTAGCTAAGCATCTTCCGCCGAGTGCATCGCTCGGTACCCATTTACACCTGATTCATTAACCAACGATTGGTACAACCGTTCAAATCAAAAGAGGAGAGCATCATGGACGAGAAGACCAAGGTACAGATTCAGCAGGAGGCAGCCGACCTGGTTGCCAAGCTGCAGCCGCGCTCCGGCAAGTTTCGCACCATCAGCCCCGAGATGGACCCGCTGCGCCTGGGCTCTGGCTGGTCCATCGAGGACCTGGACAAGCCGCAGGTCATTATCGAGTCGACGTTTGGCGACTCGCACCCGGGTTCTGCCGGCCTGTTTGAGCTGGTCGAGGGGGTCCGTGTCGGCGTTGCCGAGGCTGGCGGTCACGGTGCCCGTTACTTCTGCACCGATATCTGCGACGGCGAGGCCCAGGGCCACGATGGCATCAACTACTCGCTGCCCAGCCGCGACATGATCGCCAACATGATCGAGATCCATGCCAAGGCCACCCCGTTCGACGCCGGCGTCTTTGTCGCCAGCTGCGATAAGGGCCTGCCTGCGAACCTCATGGCCATGGGCCGCATCAACATCCCCTCCATCGTCGTTACCGGCGGTGTCATGGATGCCGGTCCTGACCTGCTGACCCTGGAGCAGCTCGGCGCGATTTCTGCCCGCTACGAGCGCGGCGAGATCTCTCGCGAGGAGCTTGAGTTTGCCAAGCACAACGCATGCCCCAGCTGCGGCGCCTGCTCCTTTATGGGCACCGCGTCGACCATGCAGGTTACCGCCGAGGCCCTGGGCCTTATGCTCCCCGGCACGGCCCTGCTGCCCGCTACCAGCTCCGACCTGCGTGAGTTTGCCCGCGAGGCCGGCCGCCAGTCCGTGTGGCTCTCCGAGCACAACCTGTGTCCGCGTGACATCGTGACCAAGGAGTCCTTCGAGAACCTCATCATGGTCCACGGCGCCATTTCGGGCTCCACCAACTCGCTGCTGCATATCCCCGCGATTGCCCGCGAGTTTGGCATCGAGATGTCCGCCGACGACTTCGATCGTCTGCACCGTGGCGCTCACTACCTGCTTAACGTCCGTCCCGCAGGCGAGTGGCCGGCGCAGTTCTTTTACTATGCGGGTGGCGTGCCGCGCATCATGGAGGAGATCAAGTCGATGCTCCACCTCGATGTCATGACCGTCACCGGCAAGACCCTCGGCGAAAACCTCGAGGACCTTAAGAACAACGGTTACTACGAGAAGTGCGGTCGTTACCTTGAGAAGTGGAATCTCAAGCGCGAGGACATCATCCGTCCGTTTGACCAGGCCTTCGGCACCGACGGTTCCATCGCCATCCTCCACGGCAATCTTGCTCCCGAGGGCGCGGTCGTCAAGCACACCGTCGTTCCGCGCGAGATGTTCCAGGCTACGCTCAAGGCCCGTCCGTTCGACTGCGAGGAGGACGCCATTCACGCCGTCCTGACGCACGAGGTCAAGCCCGGTGACGCCGTTATCATTCGCTACGAGGGTCCCAAGGGCTCCGGCATGCCCGAGATGTTCTACACCACCGAGGCTATCGCCAGCGACCCCGAGTTGGGCGCGAGCATTGCCCTGATCACTGACGGCCGCTTCTCCGGCGCCTCCAAGGGTCCGGCTATCGGTCACGTTTCGCCCGAGGCTGCCGTGGGCGGTCCGATTGCCCTGATCGAGGAGGGCGACCTTATCCAGATCAACATCCCCGAGCGCTCGCTGTCTATTGTGGGCATCGCCGGCAAGGAGATGGAGCCGGCCGAGATCGATGCCGTCCTGGCCGAGCGCCGAGCCGCTTGGAAGCCCAAGGCTAATCGCTATACCTCCGGCACGCTCAAGTTCTTTACCGAGCATGCAGTTTCCGCCATTCAGGGTGGCTACATGGAGTAGCGCCCATGCGCATCAAATATCTCCTCTCATAGATGCGCGGCACAAAGAGCCCCGAGCCACGTCACCGGGGCGCGTTGTTCAGCGCCGCCGGGGCGCTCCACTCAAACGACAAGAGACGTCTTACGCAAGCGCCCGCGTCCGTGGATAAAACCACGGGCGTGGGCGCTTCACTTTATTCCCAGCCGCTTTATTCCCAGCCCTTCCACACGTCAGGCTCGTAGCCAACGGTTGCCTGGCGGCCGTTGCGAACGATGGGCTCACGAAGAATCTGCTGGTTATCGAGCACCTTTTCGAACTTCTGGTCGGCAGCAAGATACTGTACGAGCGCAACCGTGTCGGCATCTTTCGCCTTTGGATCGATCACAGCGTCGATCCCGCCGACGGCGCGCGCCACGCTTTCGAGCTCGCCTTTGCTCATCCCCTTTTCCTTCAAGTCGATGAACTGGAACTTCACACGACGTTCCTTGAAATAGCGCTGCGCCTTCTTAGTATCGAAGCTTTTCTTCGTGCCGAATATCTGGATGTTCATACGTACCGCCTTCGCTCAATTCTCGTCCGTCCATGATACGACAAGGGAGCCGAGCAAAAACAGAGCAGGCGGAGATGGAGGAGGACGGCGACCGACCGTCGGCAAGAGTCGGCCGGATCGGACTGGCGCCCAGCGCGCGCCGGCGACACGCTCGCAGCTGCACACATAGCCGATGTACAAGCTCGCCGCGGCGTTCCCTCGCCCCGCGGTGTGGCGATAGAGAAGCACGCCACCCGTCAACGATGGCGCCTCGGTGAAGAAAATCAACGTCTGGGTTACATCCCTTGAAAGGGGCGAAGACGGCTGCTAGAATACCTCCCCGCTATGAAGGATTTGACCAAAGCATACATCGCAATTCGGCGGCCCCTGGTATACGGGGCCTCTCCTGTTGTTCCCCAAGTGCGCTCTGAGCAGCCGCTTTCTTCCTGTCGTATCTGATGCACGCATAGCACGTGCATGTTATTTCGCCCGTGGGCCGGCGCGCCTTCGGCGAAGAATCGAATAGATACGAAGGAAGCTTATGTCTGATAATTGTACGGTCGCGCCCGCCAATGGGCGCATTACCGGTACCCAGATCCGCATCGTCGCGGTCGTCGTCCTGGGTGCCTTCTTGGCGCTACTGAACCAAACGGTGATGTCGCCTGCGCTGCCGGTCATCATGTCCGATTTCGCCATCGATGCCTCGACTGCCCAGTGGATCATGTCCATATACCCGCTGGTGAGCGGCATCATGGTCCCCGTTTCGGCGTTCCTTATCGACAAGTTCAGCACCCGCGCGCTATTCTTCGGGGCGACGCTGGTGTTCGCGCTGGGCACGCTGCTGTGCGCCGCAGCCCCTGATTTCCTGTTCCTCATCATCGGTCGCGTGTTGCAAGCGGCGGGCTCAGGCGTGCTCATGCCGCTTGTCTCGGTGGTTCCCATGCTGGTGTTCCCCGTCGAGAAACGAGGAACGGCTATGGGCATGGCGGGCATCGTCATGTCGGCGGGTCCCGCGGTCGGCCCCGTCGTAGGCGGTGCGGTGATCGACACGTACGGCTGGCGCACCATGATCGGCGCCATCGTCCCCCTCGCAATTCTCGTGCTGGTGCTGGGCGTGTTCATGCTGAAAAACGTGGGCGAGCTGAAGAACCCCAAGCTCGACCTGCCCTCGGTCGTCCTCTCCACCATCGCCTTCGGCGGACTTCTCTACGGGTTCTCGAGCGCCTCGTCGATGGGTTGGGGCAACCCCGTGGTGCTCGGCTCGATCGTCGCGGGTGTCGTGTGCTTGGTGCTGTTCGTCGTACGCCAGGGCAAAATCGAGGACCCGCTGCTTCAACTGGGCACGCTCAAGACGCGCGATTTCCGCGTGGCCGCCATCATCGTCACGCTCATCAACGCCGCATGCCTGGTCACCAACACGCTGTTGCCGTTGCTGCTGCAAACCTCGCTTGGCGCTTCGGCCTTCGAAACCGGCATGGCCATGCTTCCCGCCGCGGCGGTGGGCATCATCATCAGCCCTATCTCCGGCGTGGTGTTCGACAAGTTCGGTCCGCGTGCCATCTCGATCGTCGGCCTGGCCCTCATGACCGGCGCCCTGTTCCTGCTCTCGCTTTCGACGGTAAACACGCCCATCTTGGTGGTTGCGCTGTTCTGCATGCTGCAGTCCGCCGGCCAGTCGCTCGCGAACATGCCGGTGAACACATGGGGTGTCAATGCCTTGAAAAATGACATGATCGCCCACGGCAACGCCATCGCGAACACCGGCCGCCAGGTCGCCGGCGGTTTGTGCACGGCGCTCATCATCACGGTCATGACAAGCGTCACCGCGTCGGCCGGCGTCGATGCGAGCATCCAAGTAGCCACCGCCGTGGGCGCGGGCGTCGCTTACAAGGTGTGCGCGGCAATCGGCCTCGTTTCCCTTATCTGCGCCATATTCAGCGTGCGCACCAAGAAAACCGCACCGAAAACGAAGGAGGCATAAGCGATGTCCGAGATTCTGTCCGAGCGCATCCCGCTCGAGCTCGAGGGGACGCCCGTTTCGAGCATCATGATTGAAGAGCCGTTCACCTGCACGCAGGATTGCACGATTTCCGACGTGGTGCGCATGCTCGCCGAAAACGAGGTGAGCAGCATGCCCGTAATCGATGAGCGCAACCAGGTGGTCGGGTTCATCTCCGACGGCGATGTCATGGGAGCCATCGCGCAGCATCGCGCTCACACCATCTTCACGGGCGGCGACGCGTCCATGCTGTACTTCGACGATCAGAGCCTTGAGCAGCGCATCGAAGACCTGAAGGATCGCTGCGTCATGGATTTCGCGACGCGCCAGGTAGTGTGTGCCCGTCCCGAGCAGAGCATCGCCCGCGTCGCCGCGCTGCTGGCGAAGAAGAAGTTCAAGAAGCTTCCTGTGGTTGATGACGAGGGCAAACTCGTGGGGGTCATCCGCCGCTCCGCCATCACCAAATACATCTTCGGCATCCTTTTCCAATAGGGGCAGGTCGCACTTGAGGCGAACATCTCGAGGCATCGAGCCAGCAACTGGACCAGACAACCTTGACACGCACGCGCTTTCCCTCGATGCTTCGGTAAGGGGAGCTGCGAAAATCGCAGCACGGGTGATCGGCGCCGCGCCCCCGAAGGCAAAAGCGAACACGGGAGCGATACGATGGGAAAAGTCCTGGACGAAGATTTGGTTTATGAGATTCTCTCCGTCGTGGCAGAGATTCCGGCGGGATGCGTCGCCTCGTACGGTCAGATAGCGCGCCTCATCGGCAGGGAGAAAAACTCTCGCCTGGTCGGAGCGGTGCTGAGCGAGGCGGATCGCTACGGCGATTATCCCTGCCACCGCGTCGTCAACCACGCGGGACGCCTCGCGCCAAACTTCCCCGACCAGCGAGCACTACTGACGGAGGAAGGAGTCGCCTTCCGAGACAACGGCCGCGTCGACATGAAAAAGCACCAGTGGAACGAGTAGCCAGGCAGCGTAGCGTCGAAAGGAGCGACGCCACGGGGAACGACCTGCGCCCCGCCGCCGGACAACCTATGGCAAAGTGACACGTCCCACAAAGAGCGGCGCACCAGTACGAGACACGACCGCGACGTAAAAAGACCCTATGATACTCGTAAGCATCTATCTAATTGCCCGCCTCGAGGTACCCAAAGAACGAGAGATGCCGAAACCCCTAGACAAAGAAAAAGGTCGGGAGCTTTTATGCTTCCGACCTGAAGTTTCATGGTCGCGGGGGGCGGATTTGAACCACCGACCTTCGGGTTATGAGGTCGCTACGACGTTGTTTCATTCAGACATTTCGACCCAAATTGAAGTCAATATAACTCCAGGTCATTTGATGTTTTCATAGATTTACGAAAGAAAAGTACGCGGAATAATTCGACCCAAATTCGACCCACAACGAGCTTGAAAGCGGTCAGGCGGAGCATTACCCTTGGGGTGTGACCCCACGCAGGGCCCACCACCAAGGGTAATGCCCACCCGCCCCAGCCCTTTGCGCCATTCCGCGCAACCGAGCGCGATTCTCAGGCACTTCAGGCAAGGAACACGATGAACGACCGACCTCTCGTCATAGGCAAAGGAACGAAGCAACGCCGCGACAAATACACGTGGCGCTACCGTCACAGCCTCGGCAAGGATCCGGTCACGGGCAAATACCGCTATTCGCCGTGGCAGACCATACATACCACCAAAAGCCGAGAGGTCGACGCCGCACTCGAAGCCTACAAGGCAGAACTCAACAGCGGCACCTACGTCCAAAAATCGAGGGACACCGTCGGCTCGTACGCAAAAAAGTTCCACGACAACCGCGAAGGAACCATCACGCCGCTCGCCTACTCGACATCCTACTCAATCGAGAACCGGACGCGCACATCACATGCGTGATGCTCATGCTCGACACCGACATGAGAAGGGCAGAAGCCCTCGGGATGACGTGGTCCGATGTCTCCGTCGAGAACAGAAGCATCCTCATTGAGCAGCAGTTCGCGGCCGATCGAAGCGTTCGCTCGCCCAAAAGCAAGAAAAGCGTGCGGAGGATCTCGATAAGCGAGACGCTGACGTCGTATCTCGAATTCTGGAAAAAGGAGCAGGCCCGCGAAATGGAAGCCTTCGGCCTGGAACAAGTCAAAGGCACTCCGCTCGTCCACTCATTCGAACGAACGAAAGACAGGCATCCCCAAGTCAACTTCATGGACCTGAATGGGTTTTCGCGCTGGTTCAGAAACTTCAGCGTCGAGAACGGGTTCGGCAAGTTCGAAGGCGTTCGAACATACCATTATGTGAAGGAAACTGTCGACGGGGAAACGATTTCGAAGCGTTATGAGCATAAAGAGTGGCTCGAATTGAGGGATTACCTCAGGAAGCATCCCAAGGTTCGCGAGGCGAGGCATATCAGCACATATGAGAGCGAGCACCTTCCTTACGGATATTCGGGCCTATCGAGCCACACCGCTACTGCCGCTACTGCCCGCTACTGCCCGCTACTGCCCGCCAGCTTCCGAACCAGCGGGCGGTAGCAGCACCCCGAACATCTCGCCGACAGCGCAGAGAGTCGTCGACCTGGCGGCCAAGGCCGACATCGAGGACGTGATGCTGTGCGACCTGCCCGGCGTCCTGTCCTTCCTAGGGCTGCCACCTGAGACGGAGATGCCGCCGGGCAACAAGGGGAAGACGAAGCTCAAGAAGCTCTACAGGAAGGTGGCGCCGAACAAGGCATACCACTCCGGCGAGCGCGCCAAGGATTTGATCTCGCACCTCGACATGGCAGAGATCAGGGCATCGGCGCCCGTCCCGCTCGGAGAGATAGACAGAGCGGTCGTAAGCGGCTGATGTAACTTCTGACACCCTAGAACTTACATCGAGCCCCGATTCGAGCTCGGGGCTCTTTTCGTCTAGATTGGGGACGCATGGCCGGACGAAAACAATTTGCGTCTGGTAATAAGCGTACGAAAGCGCAATTTACGTCTTAATTCCGTACGCAAATCAAGACGAAAATCGTTTACGTCTGCTTTAAATCCGTACGAAAACGGTTTTCGTCTTGCAGGGCAGTTGCCGTTTCTACAGTTCAACTTCCAGTTCGGCTTTGTGCTCGTAGAGGTAGTCGCGCATGTAGGGGATGGCAAATGAGACCTTGCCGTACGAGGGAGCCTCGATAATCGATTCTCTTAACAGGCGGCTGCGGACGAAACTCACCTGTTGAGGCGTTTTGTTTAGGGCATCGGCAACCATGCTGGTCGAGCTCGTCTGTCCCAAAGATGCCATGCTCAGCAGATAAGCGATGCACGTGGGCGGAATGCGCCGCAGCGCGGGCTCAATCACCATGGCGCAGAAGCGTTCGCGTGCCGTTGCAATGCCACGCTCGGCTTCTTCTTCTCCAATAATCGCTGTATGTGCACGTCTTGCCAACTGCCATGCGTAGTATCCAACGAGTTGGATCATGAAAGGATAGCCTTGCGTTGCCTCGGCAAGTTGGCCGGCAATACCTGGCTGCAACTCCATGCCAGACGCTTCAATGGTTTCCTCGAGGGAGTACGACACTTCGGTTACTGCCACAGCCTTCAGATCAAAGGGGAGGGCACGGCGCAAAAACGTAAGTGTCTTTCCGTTGATGATGCTTTCAATCATCGAAGGCAGCCCAGCAAAAACAAAGGCGATATCAAGGTCTTCGCCGATAACCTGCTGAATCGCAATGGAGAGCGTTCGGACCTCATCGAGCTCTGCGTCTTGAACCTCGTCGAGAGTGATGAGCAGGCCATTTCCATTCTTGGATATTGTCTGTCTCATGGCGTCGCGTAGCGATGGGCCGATTCGCTCAATATCTATGCTGCCGATGGATATGCCAGCTACGGTGGGCTCAAATCTGGCGTGTTTGGCCTGGAATTTGGGCTGCAGCTGTTCGAGAATGCGCTGGCAAAGTCCCTCGGTTGCGACCTCTTTTATGACCGTCCAGCCACGGCTTTGCGCCAAACGTGAGCACTCGTCAAGGAGGACCGTCTTGCCCGTTCCACGGACGCCGGCTATGCGCATTAGGCGCCCAGGGGCACCAGGCCCGTTGGTGAGGCC
>DBFBFY010000044.1:0-3685 GCA_048201615.1 Collinsella sp. | reverse complement strand
ATAGCGATTGCCTTCGGCGTGGCCAAACCTATCATTGCAATGTTTGAGATGGTCGATGTCAATATAGGCGCAGGTGAAGGGGTCGCCTTTGTGCCAGAGTTGCTCGACGTGACGGTCGAATCCGTTGCGGTTGCCCAAGTTTGTGAGCGGGTCGATATAGGCGTTGCTCTCAAGCAGCCGGCGCTCTTGTTGCAGGATGGCATGCGTCTTTTGCAGCTGCTCACCAACGGCGCGTAGCCCAGCGGGCAGCGCGGCAACATCGAGTTCGGCGGTCGAGATGCCATTTGCAAGTCGCTGAAGATAGACAATAATCGATTGCTCGCCCATGCGGTACGACTTGTTCATGATGGATAACCTCCTTGGGCGGAACAATGGTTTGTATCATATCCCCAATTCGGGTTGAATTGGGGATATAAGTTAGCTAATGGAGGCAAATTCCCCCTTCGGCGGTGGCGTTTTGCGCGCGAGCGTATCAGTTGTTATTGCCACCATCGAGCAATGCCTCAAAATCCTTCGCCGGCATGGGACGGTAGTAGAGGAAGCCCTGAGCGTAGCGGGCGCCCATTTGTCGTAGCATGTTTGCCTGCTCGTTTGTCTCGACGCCTTCAACCACGACGGGCAGATGGAGCGACTGCGCCATCTCGAGCATCGATGACACGATCTGCGCGCTGCGGCCTTGATCGCGGTCGGTGGGCACAAAGGTGCGGTCGAGCTTGATGACGTCGACGTTGACGTTCTTGAGCATCGCGAGCGTGGACTGGCCGGTGCCAAAATCGTCCATGTAGGTCGAGAAGCCACGGGTGTGCAGATCCGCGGTCAGCTTATCCACGGCCTCGGACTCTCCGGTATAGGCGGTCTCGGTGATCTCGATGTGCATGAGTTCGGGCGGCAGGTTGTACTGGGCGGCGAGCGACCCCATATGCTCGGCGACATCGCAGGCAAGAATGTCTACGCGCGACACATTGAGGGAGATCGGAACCACGCGAAGTCCTCGATTGAGGCGCTCGCGGAGCCACATGGCGACGCCCTGCCAAACATATTTGTCGAGCGTCACTACAAAGCCGCTTTCCTCGAGTGCGGGGATAAACGTTGCGGGCGAAATGAGAGAGCCGTCCTTGTCAATCCAGCGGGTGAGTGCTTCGGCGCCAATAATCTCACCGGTTTCCATATCGACCTGTGGCTGCAAGTGGTAGGTAATACGACCATCTGAGAGCGCGTACTGGAATTCGGCCAGCGTGCGGTGGAACGCGACTTCGCGCTCGTACTCCGCGGGGCAGAAAATGGCAATGCGCTCCTTAAAGTCGTTTTTTGCGCGTTGATTGGTAAACGTGGCCTTCGCCTGCGCATCGATGGTGATTTCCTCATTGGAGTCGATGGGGTAAACGCCCATGGACGGCCAAAAACCTACGCCGTCATCATGCCTGGCTACTGCCTCGCGAACGCGGTTGTAGATTTGATGGACGGTGATGTGCCTAAAGGGGATGAGTACGCAAAAGTCATCTTGGCCCCAGTACCCTGCGACGCCCATGCCGGCATTCTCGATGTCCTTGAGGACCGTGCCCACATCGGCAAGCAGGCGGTCGCCTTCGGCCTGTCCATACCATTCGTTAAACAGGCGCATGTGGCCCATGTCGACCGTGGCGATGCACCAGGCGCCGTCGCGCCTTGCCTCGAGAAAAGCGTTGGCGCGCCGCATAAACTCGCTGGGTCGATAGAGGCCCGTGAGCGAGTCGATACGTTCGGCGATGGCGCTTTTGCGCTCAGCCTCGGGTATGGGGAGGCTGTCGTTGGGAACAAGCCCGCCGGCCGTGCGAAGGCGACGGTCGAGTTCGCCTAAAACGGCGGTCGCCTGATGGGTTAAGTGTTCGTAAAAGGCCGGGACGACAAGACAGACGGGAGTAATGGTGTCGCCCGCGATTTGCACAGGAGCGAAAACGGCCTCTTTAAGGTGGTGGGTCAGTTGCTCGAATGCCTCGTGGTCCAGGTCGTTGCTGAGCACGACGAACTGGACGCTACGTGAACGGTAGACCCTGCTCCTGCCGCGGGTGATCGACAGCATGCGGCCTGCGTATTCGGCGAGCATGTTGTCGACAGCCTCGGCTCCGTAGAGCTCGTTGAGCTTTGTCGTGCCACGAACGCGCACCGCTATAAGGCCCGTCTCGCAACGGTCGCAACGACAGGCGTCGATGGCATTGACCAACATGCGCTGGGTGCCGAGGCCTGTCGCGGCGTCGACGGTTTCGGCAAGTGAGTGGTTGACGAGCTCGCCGACATAGAGCGAGGGGACATTTTCGTCGCCGTCGATGCGAAACCCGCGAGCACGGCAGAGGACGTAGTCGCCGACGGCATTGCGCACACGATACTGCATGACGCGACGGTGCTTGGTGCCGTTATAGACCTGGTCGATGTCGTTGATGTAGGCCTCAAGGTCATCGGGATGCACGCGCGTTTTCCAGTAATCGCGACAGTTGTCTATGTGCTCCGAGGGAAGGCCAAGATCGCGCAAGGCACCTTGTGACCAAAGGGTGCGATGTTTGTCCAAGTTCTCGATAAAGAAATAGCGGCCCTCGTTGAGCATCGAAAAGGCGTCGAAAATGCGATCGCTTATTTCGAAGTCGTCGGCGTGGACTTGCGTGATATTGCGTCGATCAAGGTGCACGGCATGACGTAACTTGTAGTCGTACATGCGATGGTCGGCATCGAGCGTCATGCGATTGGGGGCTTCGCCCAGGGCGGGGTCGGCATGTGACACTCCGTAGCTAAACGAGCGGGGCATCTCGGAATCGTCGTTTTTGAGCAGGAGCGTTCGGCAGTGTTCCAGACGTTCGGCGAGGTCGTCCTCGGTTGCAATCGTAGACAGGATGGCAAACTCGTCGCCTCCCAGACGAAATGCCGCCTCGTCTACTTTCATATACAGCTTAAGATAGAGGCTTACCTGCAAGATATAGCGGTTGCCCTCGTCATGGCCAAAGACGTCGTTGCAGTGCTTGAGATTGTCGATATCGATGAACGCCATGGTAACGGGGGTGTCCTGCTCCCAGAGCTCCTCGAGGGAACGGGCAAAGCCGCCACGGTTGCCAAGCCCGGTAAGCTGGTCGGTAAAGGCGGTCCTAATCAGATCATCCTGACGCTTGAGAAGGTCGCGGACGGTCTTTTCGAGCGTTTCGGTGTAATTGCTGACAGTATCCATGTCGTAAGCGGCTTTCTGAGGTCGGGCGAATTGCGTCGGGCGAGCTCGTTGTGCACACGCGTTGTTGTTCGGCGCTTTGCGTGTATCCAGGCCCCCGCCTTGCTGCGTTGTTGGGTTAATTTACCGGCTAATGTTCGCTGTTGATAACTGCTGAGTAGTATAAACAACAGTGCAGAATTATATATGGGTGTACATGCTACGGGCGGCTATTATTCGCCAAACCGCAACGCCTGGGTGCGCATGAAAAATGCGACTGGGGCGGTATATGTTGACGGGTATACTTGTCCCGGTTTTAAACGCAGGAACGGAGATGGTCGCATGACACAGCCAAATATGACGCGCACGGTGGGGCTTGCACTCGAGGGAGGCGGCTACCGCGGTATGTATACGGCGGGCGTGCTCGACGTTTGGATGGAGCACGGTTTGACCTGCGACCATATGGTGGGTGTCTCGGCGGGCGCGGCGTTTGGCTACAACTTTAAATCGCGCCAGATC
>DBFBFY010000043.1:0-9375 GCA_048201615.1 Collinsella sp. | reverse complement strand
CGTGATGCACGAGGACCCCAACGTTCCTAACTATGGAAAGAAGGGGAGGGGCGTTCGCCTCCAGGCCGGCATGGTCATTGCCATCGAGCCGATGGTTACGATGGGTTCCAACCATGTGAGCACGGGCTCCGACGGTTGGATTGTTACGACCAACGATCACCTGCCCGCCGCGCACTACGAGAACACCGTCGCCATTACCAATGACGGTCCGGTGATTCTCACCACGGATGCCCAAGGTGCTTGGTGCTCCCTCCAAGGCGGAGAAATGTAACAAGTTCCACTTAGTTGTGGAGCCATTACGAAGTTATTACGATGCGTGCATACGTGTTGTAGAATACTCAATCGCTGTCGTTTTCTAGAGAAAGATGATTGCTTGTGAAGAAGGAAGACGCAATTGAGCTCGAGGGTACGGTAAAGGAACCGCTGCCCAATGCCATGTTTAAGGTCGAGCTCGAGAACGGTCATTCGGTTCTGTGCAACATTTCTGGCAAGATCCGAATGAATTACATCCGTATTCTCCCCGGTGACAGGGTTGTCGTGGAGCTTTCCCCGTACGACCTGACCCGCGGCCGCATCACCTATCGCTACAAATAGCGGCACGCATACACGCTCTTTTCCGACTGCAGGCTTAGCTCAACCTACGGTCGGTTTGCGTGTGAAGACCAGCCATAGTTTTAAACGCCTGCGGCTGGGCGAGTAGATAGTAGGGAAGTAGTTTGAGCGCTACCGAAAGGAAGAACGATGAAGGTACGTCCTTCGGTCAAGAAGATGTGCGATAAGTGCAAAATCATTAGGCGCCATGGCAAGGTCCTCGTCATTTGCGAGAATCCCCGTCATAAGCAGCGTCAGGGTTAAGAGAGGAGACTACGTTGGCCCGTATTAATGGTGTCGACCTCCCGCGTGAGAAGCGCGTTGAGATCGGTCTGACCTACATTTACGGCATCGGCCGCACCACTGCGACGAAGATTTGCGTCGAGTGCAACGTTAACGTGGATACGCGCGTTAAGGACCTCACCGAGGATGAGGTTAACGCCATCCGCGATTATATCGATAAGAACCAGATCATGGTTGAGGGCGACCTCCGCCGTGAGCGCAACCAGAACGTCAAGCGCCTTATGGACATCGGCTGCAACCGCGGCCTTCGTCACCGCAAGGGCCTCCCGGTCCGCGGCCAGCGCACCCACACTAACGCTCGTACCCGCAAGGGCCCGAAGCGTCAGATCGGTGCTAAGAAGAAGAAATAAGGAGCGCTAGATAGATGGCTACTGCTAAGAAGAACGTTCGCGCTGCCCGTCTGAAGCGCGCGGACCGTAAGAACATTTCCGTGGGCCAGGCTCACATTCGTTCTACGTTCAACAACACTATCGTTTCGATCACCGATCCCCAGGGCAACGTCATTTCCTGGAAGTCGGCTGGCCAGGTGGGCTTCAAGGGCTCCCGTAAGTCCACGCCGTTCGCTGCCCAGATGGCTGCCGAGGCTGCTGCCAAGCAGGCCATGGAGCACGGTATGAAGAAGGTTTCCGTCTTCGTCAAGGGCCCCGGCTCCGGTCGTGAGACCGCCATCCGCTCCCTCCAGGCTGCTGGCCTCGAGGTCTCGAGCATCCAGGACAAGACCCCCATTCCGCACAACGGCTGCCGCCCCAAGAAGCGTCGCCGCGTGTAACTGAAAGGATCGTATCAATATGGCAATCGACAGGACTCCTGTTCTTAAGCGCTGCCGTCAGCTCGGGATCGATCCCGCTGAGCTCGGTTACAGCAGCAAGAAGGAATCTATCCGTCAGCCCAAGCGCCGTCGCAAGGAATCTGAGTACGGCATGCAGCTGCGCGAGAAGCAGAAGGTCAAGTTCATCTATGGCGTTCTGGAGAAGCAGTTCCACGGCTACTTCAACAAGGCCCGTAAGATGAACGGCGTCACCGGTGAGAACCTCATGATCATTCTTGAGTCTCGCCTCGACAACGTCGTCTTCCGTCTTGGCTTCGCCCGCACCCGCAAAGAGGCTCGTCAGTCCGTCCGTCACGGTCACTTCACCGTGAACGGCAAGCGCGTGGACATCCCGTCCTACCGCGTCAAGGCCGGCGACGTCGTCGCTGTCGGCGAGAAGTTCCGTGACCTTCTCCCCATCAAGGAGGCTCTGATTTCCTCCGAGCGCTTTGAGGTCCCTGGCTGGCTCGAGGTCGATATCGAGAAACTGTCTGGTAACGTGCTCGCTCTGCCGACGCGTGAGCAGATCAGCGGTGATATCAACGAGCAGCTCATCGTCGAGCTCTACTCTAAGTAGTCCATCCGGGCTGCTGAGGCTGGAGGTAATACATGTCAGAATTCATTAGGCCTCAGGTTCAGGTCGAAGAGATCAACGAGACGTCTGCTCGTGTCTCCGTCGAGCCGCTCGAGCGTGGCTACGGCGATACGCTGGGTAACTCCCTTCGTCGCGTTCTTCTGTCCTCGCTCGAGGGTGCCGCCGTCGAGGCTATTCAGATCGATGGCGCGCAGCACGAGTTCATGACCATCCCTAACATGGTCGAGGATGTCACCGACATCGTCCTGAATGTCAAGGGTCTTGTCTTCAGGGCTCTCGGCACGACCGACGAGGCGACCGCCACCATTTCGGTTGACGGCCCCTGCGAGGTCACCGGTGCGGACTTCTTTATTCCGTCCGAGTTTGAGCTGGTCAACCCCGAGCAGCACATCGCTACGCTCACCGAGGGTGGCCATCTCACCATGAGCATGCGCATCGGCTATGGCCGCGGCTATGTTTCTGGCGAGGCCAACAAACGCGACAACGATCCCATCGGTGTGATCCACGTCGACTCGCTGTACTCGCCGGTTTCCCGTTGCGCCAAGCTCGTTGAGGCTTGCCGTGTCGGTCAGCACACCGACTACGACCGCCTTGTCCTCGAGATCGAGACCAACGGCTCCATCGCCCCGCGCGACGCCGTGGTCCAGGCTGCCAATATCATTAACCAGCATATGGCTGCCTTTATGAACCTTGCCGAGACCCCCGAGGTCGAGGAGGAGGCTTCGATCTTCGCTCCCGAGGTCACCAACGACAACGCTGAGCTGGACAAGCAGATCGAGGATCTGGACCTTTCCGTCCGTTCTTACAACTGCCTTAAGCGCGCCAGCATTCACTCGGTCCGTCAGCTCGTTGAGTTCTCGGAGAACGATCTGCTCAACATCCGTAACTTCGGTGTTAAGTCGATCGAGGAAGTGAAGGACAAGCTTGAGTCCATGGGCCTGAGCCTGAAGGCTTAATGCTTCGCATATTTGAGGAGAAACTAGACCATGCGTCATAACGTTAAGAAGGGCCTGAAGCTCGGCACCGATGCGAGCCACACCAAGGCCATGAAGAAGAGCCTTGCTAAGGCCCTCTTCGAGAACGACCGCATCAAGACCACCGAGACCCGCGCTAAGGCGCTGCGTTCGGTCGTCGATCCGATCATCACCTGGGCCAAGAAGGGCGACCTGCACTCTCGTCGTCTGGCTATCGCCAAGCTCGGCGATAAGCAGCTCGTTGCCGAGATCTTCGACAAGGCTGCTCAGGGCATGTGGCAGGACCGCAACGGCGGTTACACCCGCATCATGAAGCTCGGTAACCGCAAGGGCGACAACGCTCCCATTGTTATCATGGAGCTCGTCACCGAGCCTTGCACGCCTAAGGCTAAGAAGGCTGCTCCGGCCCCCAAGAAGGCCGCTGCTCCCAAGAAGGTCGAGGCTGCCGAGGAGGCTCCTGCTGAGGAGACCGCTGAGTAGACAATCCGTCTGCATAGGCTATATTCGAGGGGTACGTTCGCGTACCCCTCTTGTTTTGTCGCGATACCGTTGCTTGTTTGTTGGGAGCGCCCATGACTGCGCCGTCTGATTTCAATTCGATTTCCGAGCTTGACGCCACGCTCGTATTTCGCGTGGCCTATGATGGCTCGTCGTATAGCGGATTTGCCGAGCAGCCGGGACAGACGACGGTTGCGGGTGAGCTACGTCGAGCTATTGAGACGCTCCTGCGCCGTCCGATCGACCTGACGTGTGCGGGACGTACCGATGCCGGCGTGCATGCGGTGGCACAGTTTATCAGCGTGCCCGTAACGGACGCTGAGTTGGCTTTGACGCGCCGTAGGTGGCTGAGGGCTATGGATGCCCTCCTGCCCAAAGATATCGCCATAAACGAGGTCTACAAGGCCCGTAAAGGCTTTTCTGCACGCTTTGATGCGCGTTCCCGTACGTATACGTACCGTATTGCCGATCGCGACGCGCGCCCTGTGCTTTCGCGCGGTGCGGTGTGGTGGCATCGCTACCCATTGGATGTTGAGGCGATGTCTGCGGCCTGTCCCGCGCTGCTGGGCGAGCAGGACTTCAAGAGCTTTTGCAAGGTGGCGTCTGCCGTGGGCAAGCCCACGCACCGCTGCGTGATGCGTGCCGAGTTTGGCCATGAGGTTGCGTTTGGCGAGGACATCCTGACGTTTACCATCGAGGGCAATGCGTTTCTGCATTCGATGGTCCGCACGATCGTGGGCACGCTTGTCGAGATTGGCATGCATCGCCGTGAACCCGAGTGGATGCGCGAGGTCATCGATGCTTGCGACCGTACCGCTGCGGGCCCCACGGCTCCTGCCTGCGGCCTTACGTTTATGGGCGTGGATTACGATCCCGCCGAGCTTGTCGTGCTCGACTAGGGGAGGGCTCGGCGCGTCGTGCGTCGGCACCTGTCATCTGTGGGCTGCGCGTGTGCAACATCTGTTCTTGGCGTGCAATACAACCGGTGTCTCATTGCTTTTATTGCCGGGGTGTACCATGAACGACAGTTTGATTCACTGCTGTCGAGAGGACGGATAACTTGGTTCGACGTGTCTCGCATCCGCGACTTTCGGTGATCCTTGTGGTAGAAGGTTCGCCCAGCTATGCGATGCGTGCGCTCGAGAGTATCCAGAACCAAGACCTCTACGATTTGCAGATTGTCGTTGTCTGCCGCGATGCTGCGCCCGGTGTGCGCCATTCGCTTCAAGTTGCTGCCGACAGGGACATCCATATTGATTTGATTGACGTCGAGGACGCGAAGCGCGGCGCTTGTCTTCGTGCCGGTTTTGCTGCCTCGCGCGGCTCTCAAATCATCGCTATGAACGCCGATGAGTGGTTTGCTCCGCAGTCCCTTTCCAAGATGGTCAATATCGCGTGCGATACTACGGCAGACATAGTGCTCCCCACGGTGTCGCTCGACCGCTATGATGCACATCGAGAGCGCCATTCGCGCGTCTTGGATGCTGCTCATATTTCCATTGATAGCAAATCTTCGATGGTGGCCGGGCTGCCTCAGTTGATTTTAGGCGGCCTAGTCGTTCAGACCTCTGGTGTGATGTACAGCCGCTCGCTGTTTGAGGCATGCCTTTTGTGCGACAAGGTGTTTCGCACAGTTGGGTTTATGGCATGCGCGCTTTCGCAGACACGATGCGTGTCCGGCTGCGGCGATGCTTGTTTCCACACGGCGGCACCTAAACTTACAGATGCCTTTGATCCCACCATGTATGCCAAGGTATCCGATGACACTCGAGCGCTCGACGAGCTTGCGGACTCACTCTCGGAAGCAGACAGCGGTGGTCGGCTCAAGCTGGCAAGCCAAAAGTTCTACTTTGCCGGACTGGTCGCCTGCATCGAGAATTTGTGTCTGAGCCCGCATGGGGTGTCGTCAATCGAGCGTTCCGCCCGCATGCGTGATATGCTCGATGCGCCTCGAACCCGTCAGATGGTCGCCGCGCTCAAGGATAACCATCGGGGGCTCGGTCTGTTGTTTGGGCCGATCGCCAGCGCCAAGCCCGCGCGCTGCGTGATGTGTACGCATCTGGCAGCTTTTCTTAACCGGACGGGCGCAAAAACCGCCTAAACGGCTCATTTCGAAACAAACTTGCATAGAATTGTTTCGAAATGCGTTCTTATACACAAAAGCCTTCAAATAGCGTTAAACTATTCAATCACTGATTGATTGTCTCCGCCATCTTTTGGAGAGAGGGTTTGTATGGCTAAAAAACGCAATGGGCGCCAGGATGCCATTAGAGATATTGTGCGCAATAAGGACGTCCGCACGCAGCGCGTGCTGGTCGATGAGCTCCGCGCTATGGGCTTTGATTGCACGCAGGCGACTGTCTCTCGCGATATTGCCGACATGGGGCTGCGTAAGCTCCCTGAGGGCATCTATGTTCTGGCAGAGGACCTGCACCTGCAGCGTATGGTTTCCGAGCTTGTAACGGGCGTTCTGCGTACCGATAATCTGGTTATGATCAAGGCTCAGCCTGGCACGGCTTCCGGCATCGCCGCCGCCGTTGATGCGGCAGAGTTGCCCGATGTGCTTGGCTCGCTTGCCGGCAACGATACGATTTTGGTTATTGCCCAGACGGCCGAGGACGGCGAGCGTCTTGAGGCGCTGATCAATAAGCTGAGCAATTCTCGCAAGTAGGCGTGCGGGTCGTGCGCTCGGCACTGTGCGCGTGACATGGTGGCTTGTAAGGGGTATCGACGTTGGTCGGTACCCCCCCCTTTTTGTTTGCCGGTATAAAGACCGTCCACCAGGTCACTTTAAATTAAAAGGCCCCCGAGCACTTTAATAAGCTGCTCGGGGGCCTTGTTGCTAATGGCCGGATGAATTTCTAGCCGACCGTATCGTCAGGCGTGGGCGAGGGGTCGGGAGTGGGCGTAGGCGTGGGCGTAGGCGTGGGCGTAGGCGTGCCGCCATCGCCGCCGGTCGAACCACCAGTGGAGCCGCCCGTCGAGCCACCGGTCGTTCCGGTGCCGCCGGTGGTGTCGCCGCCCGTGGTCTCGGTCGTCGTGGTCGTCGTGGTAGTCGTTGTGGTGGTTTCCTCTTCGTCCTCGTTCTCGTCCTTGTCGTCGTTCTCCGTCTTCTTGGTGTTGTTGGTGCCGTAGAACTTCCAGACGCTGTTGTTCTTGTAGGTGGGCGCCGTTCCGGTCGCAAACTCCTCGCGCTCGGTACCGGTCAGAACGGTGTTCATAAACCGCTTAAAGACAGGCAGGTTGGTGCTGTCGCCCAGCAGGTCCGTGCCGTATTTTTGGATGGGGATCTCACCTGCGGAATAGCCGGTCCACAGGGCGCACGCCAGCTGCGGGGTATAGCCGCAGAACCACAGATTGGTGGTGTTGTCGGTGGTGCCCGTTTTGCCGGCATAGGGCTGGTTGACGCTCAGGGCGCCAGCAGCACCTGTACCGCTGCCCTGCATGACGCCGGACAGAACATCGGTGACCGCGGCGGCCTCGCCCTCGGTAAGCACCTGTGAGGGATTGTCGGTGTGCTGGTACAGCACCGAACCGGTACGAGAGTCAATCTCGGTGATGGCGATCGGCTGGCGATAGTAGCCGCCGTTGGCAAACGTCGCGTAGGCGGCGGCCATCTCGAGTGGCGAGATCGAGCCGGTGCCGAGCGTCATGACGGGAACGTCCTCGATGTTGTCCTTGGCGGGATCGATGCCGAGCTTTTTGACGAGCGAGATGATCTTGCTGTTGCCGACGGCTTCCGCCACCTGGATGTAGCCGGTGTTGGAGGAGTATGCCGTTGCCTGCTTAAGCGTGATGTTGCCATAGCTATGGTTGGCGTAGTTTTGGACCTCGGTCGTGGTGCCCTTGGCCTTGAGCGGCGAGTTGCAGTTGAGGGTGACGTTGGGGTTCATGCCGTTTTGGATGGCAGTTGCCAGCGTAAAGGCCTTAAAGGTGGAGCCGACGGGACGCTTGGCCGTGGCATGGTTTACGTGGTTCTCGTCGGCGTTGTAGTCGTAGCCGCCCACCATGCACTTGATGTAGCCGGTCTTGGGGTCGACGACGACCATGCCCATGTCCAGGCCGTCGAGCGAGAGCGTGTCGAGCTGCTCGCGGACGGCATTCTCTGCCACCTGCTGCATCGTGGGGTCGATGGTGGTCTTGACGGTCAAGCCGCCCTTAAAGAGCACGTCGGTCGAGAACTCCTGCTCCAGCAGCTGTTTAACATAGGCGACAAAGTAGGGCTGCGAGTAGACGTCGACGCCGCTGCCCGAAATCTCGGTCACGTTGAGGGTGATGGGCTCGGCCTGTGCGGCATCGTGTTCCTCCTGCGTAATGTGGCCCAGGCGCAACATGTTGTCGAGGACCTTGTTGCGACGGGACAGCGCCAGGTCGGGGTTGACCGTGGGGTCGTACTGCGAGGGCGAGTTGGGAAGGCCGATGAGCAGCGCGGCCTCGCTCAGGGTGAGGTCGGCGGCGTTCTTGGACAGATAGGTCTCGGCGGCGGCCTCAATACCGTAGGCGCCGTGACCGTAGTAGATGGTGTTGAGGTACATCATGAGGATCTCGTCTTTGGAGTACATGTCCTCCATCTTGACCGCGATGTAGGCCTCGCGCACCTTACGCTCGATGGTCGAGTCGAACTGCTCCTCCTGCAGGATGGTGTTGCGCACCAGCTGCTGGGTGATAGTCGAGGCGCCTTCGTGCCCGCCGCCGAGGGTTGCCACCGCAGCACGCGCGATACCCCACAGGTCGATACCGCCGTGCTCGTAGAAGCGCTCGTCCTCGACGTCAACGGTGCCCTGCAGCACGTAGGGGGAGACCTCGTCCTTGGTGATGGACTTGCGGTTTTGCGTGTAGAAGCTCGCGATCTTGTTGCCGTTGCAGTCGACGATCTCGGTGGGCTCGCTTACCAGATACGCGTTGGCGTCGGTGTAGTCGGGCAGATCGGACAGCCAGCGGTTGACGTTGCCGACCATGCCGATGCAAAACGCGACGCCCGCAATCAGCAGAAAGCCCAAAAACGAGAGCAGGATTATGGGCAGAGCATGCGTCTTTGAACGGCTGCGTCCCTGTCGTTGGCGAGGACCCATATATTGACCTCCAGGTATGTCGTGCCGGGCGGCGGATGTGCCGTCGAGGCAGGATGGACATAAGTTATTACACGATAAACCAAACGGGGCGCGCGATGCCTCGTGTATGCTGGAAGACGGCATTTTTCAGAGTGAATGCATACCTTGGTAAGGAGTTTGCCGATGGCGATTCGGGCGATGGGGCCGAGCGGACAATACGAGACTGGATTGGATGCTGCCGGTGCGGCGCTGCCCGAGCTGCTGGCGCCGGCGGGCGGGCTCGACCAGATGCTTGCGGCCATCGCCGCGGGCGCCGATGCCATCTATGCGGGGTTGGGCGGCTTTAACGCCCGCGTGAGCGCGCATGGTTTTACGGATGACGAGTTTGCGCGCGGCTGCGCCGTGGCGCATGCCCATGGCGTGCGCGTGTACGTGACGCTCAACGTGTTCGTGTTTGACGATGAGCTGTCCGATGCGGTGGCGCTGGGAGCTCATGCACTGGAGCTGGGCGCCGATGCTCTGATTGTGGCCGATGCCGGGTTGGCCTGCGCGCTG
>DBFBFY010000042.1:0-6331 GCA_048201615.1 Collinsella sp. | reverse complement strand
GCCCGTGCTCGAGGTTGCCGACGGTTCCATCGACTTTGACCACGTGAGCTTTAAGTATTCCGCGCATGCGAAGCGCCAGGCGCTCGACGATATCGACCTGCACATTAAGAGCGGCGAGACCATCGGCATCATCGGCGGCACCGGCTCGGCCAAGTCCACGCTTGTAAACCTCATCGCCCGCCTGTACGACGCCACCGAGGGCACCGTGCGCGTGGGCGGCATGGACGTGCGCGACTACGACTTGGACGCCTTGCGCCACCAAGTGGCCATGGTGCTACAGAAAAACGTGCTGTTTAGCGGCACCATCGCCGAGAATCTGCGCTGGGGCGACCCGAACGCCACCGACGAGGAGGTCCGCGAGGCGGCACATCTGGCCTGCGCCGACGAGTTTGTCGACGGCTTCCCCAAGGGCTATGACACCTGGATCGAACAGGGCGGCTCCAATGTTTCCGGCGGTCAGAAGCAGCGCCTGTGCATTGCGCGCGCCCTGCTGCGTCGCCCCAAGATCTTGATCCTGGACGACTCCACCAGCGCCGTCGACACCAAGACCGACGCCAAGATTCGCGCAGGGCTGGCAAGCTATCTGCCCAACACGACCAAGCTCATCATCGCCCAGCGCATTAGCTCCGTGCAGGATGCAGACCGCATCATCGTCATGGAGGGCGGCCGCATCGCGCAGATCGGCAACCACGATGAACTGCTCAAGACAAGCGAGATCTACCGCGAGACCTTCACCTCGCAAAACAAGATGTCTGCCGAGGGCGAAGGGGCCGTCGAGGCCGACACCGAGGCATCCGCAACGCAAGCCCAGACCCAGGAAGGAGGCGAGGCACATGAGTAAGGCAACGACCGCCGAGCGCGCGCTCAACCGCAAGGGCGGCACCATGTCGCGCCTCATCAAGACGCTCTTTGGCTTCTACCCCGTGCTTTTGCCCCTCGTCGTCGTCGGCGTGGTGCTCTGCGCCATCATCAACTCCATCGGCGCGACCTTCCTTCAGAGCGCCCTGCAGATTATTAGCGAATCGTGGCAGTCGGGCGATTGGGAAGCCGCACAGCCCAAGATCGCACAGCTCGTGACCACCCTCGCCTGCATCTACGGCGTCGGCATCCTGTCCTCGCTGTTCTGGAACCGCACCATGGCCATCGTCACGCAGGGCTCGCTCGAGAAGCTGCGCGAGAAGATGTTCAACCGCATGCAGGACCTGCCGATTCGCTACTTCGACACGCACCAGCGCGGCGACATCATGAGCCACTACACCAACGACATCGACACGCTGCGCCAGATGATCAGCCAGTCGCTGCCCAACCTGCTCATGACGACCATCGTCATCGTCACGGTGTTCTTTATCATGCTGTACTACAGCGTTTGGATGTGTCTGGTCATTGTGGCAGGCGTCGCCTTTATGACCTTTATGACCAAGCTGCTCGGCTCCAACTCCGCGCGCTTCTTTATTGCGCAGCAGACCGAGCTCGGCGTTGTCGAGGGCCATATCGAGGAAGTCATGAACGGCCAGAAGGTCGTCAAGGCATTCTGCCACGAGTCTGCCGCCGAAGCCGATTTTGACGAGCGCAACGAAAAGCTCTTCGAGGTCTCGCAGAAGGCCAACATGTACGCCAACATCCTCATGCCCATCCTTATGAACCTGGGCAACCTGCTCTACGTGCTGGTCGCACTGGCAGGCGGCATTTTCCTGGCGCTGGGCGTGCCCAACCTGAGCATCTCGGGCATGGCGCTGTCCATCGCCGTCGTGGTGCCGTTCCTCAACATGACCAAGCAATTCTGCGGACAGATCGGTCAGATCTCGCAGCAGATCAACGCCGTGGTCATGGGCCTCGCCGGCGCCGACCGTATCTTTGAGCTCATCGACGAGAAGCCCGAGACCGACGAAGGCTACGTGACGCTCGTCAACGCGCAGGTGAACCCCGATACCTGGCAGCTCGAGGAGGCCGATCACCACACCGGCATGTGGGCGTGGAAACATCCGCACCGCGCAACCGGCGAGATCGAGTACGTGCCGCTGCGCGGCGACCTGGTCATGGACAACGTCGACTTTGGCTACACGCCCGACCACGAAGTGCTGCACGGCGTGTCCGTGTTTGCCAAGCCGGGCCAGAAGGTCGCGTTTGTCGGCGCCACCGGTGCCGGTAAGACGACCATCACCAACCTCATCAACCGCTTCTATGACATCGCCGACGGCAAGATTCGCTACGACGGCATCAACGTCAACAAGATCCGCAAGGCCGATCTGCGCCGCTCGCTGGGCGTGGTGCTGCAGGACGTGAACCTGTTCACCGGCACCGTGATGGATAACATCCGCTACGGCAACCTGGATGCGACCGACGAGGAGTGCATCGCGGCGGCCAAGCTCGCGGGCGCCGACGACTTTATCACCCGCCTGCCCGACGGCTACGACACGATGCTCACCGGCAACGGCGCACAGCTGTCGCAGGGCCAGCGCCAGCTGATCTCGATCGCACGCGCCGCCGTCGCCGATCCGCCGGCGATGATTCTGGACGAGGCCACGTCGAGCATTGACACCCGCACCGAGGCCATCGTGCAGGCGGGCATGGACAAGCTCATGGAGGGCCGCACGACGTTTGTCATCGCGCACCGCCTGTCCACCGTGCGCAACTCCGACGCAATCATCTGTCTGGACCACGGCCGCATCATCGAGCGCGGCAACCACGACGAGCTGATCGCCAAGCGCGGATACTACTATCAGCTCTATACCGGAGCGTTTGAGCTGGAGTAGTTCGGCTCGCCGAGATGGCCGATTTGCCGCTCATTCGTCGGGCATGACCCCAAGGTCAATGCCCGCCTCTTTCGGGGCAAATCGACTCATCTCAACGACCCAAACACAATGCACCGCAACGAATAAAGCCTCCGCAGCCACACGAGCTGCGGAGGCTTTTCTATACCCTCTGTTACAGGCTTACCGTTCCTCGCGTTGCGGCCCGGCTGCCTCGGCTGTCTTTACGCGATTCTTGTCGATGTACATGTTTTTGTCGGCCTGGGAAAAGAGCTCGCGCATCGTAGGCGGTTCATCAAAATCACTGGAAAGCGCGTAGCCCACCGCATAGCTGATGGGCATGTCGGGGTGAGCCTCGGAATACTCGTTCACGTTTGCACGAACCCGAGCGAGACAGGACTCCACGGCAGCTCGATCGGCATCCCGCAGCACCGCGATAAACTCATCGCCGCCGTCGCGGCCCACAAAGCAGGTCTCGGACGCCACGCACCCCAGCTGCTGGGCAAAAGAACGGATGTATTCGTCGCCCTTCTCGTGGCCGAAGTTGTTATTGACCGTATGCAGATTGTTAAGGTCGAAGACGCACACCGCAACGGGCGCCTCCGCGGAGACAGGCCGCTCCTGCCCTAAGATCTCCTCGCACTTGTTCTTGTTGGGCAGTCCCGTGGCTTCGTCGAGATAGACTTTGTTTTGCAGCTCGCGATTGAGCGCGGCAGTTCGCACCGCGCGAACAAGTTCGACCGCAAAGGTCGCCACCAAGCCCACGATGTCGATGATCACCAAGCCCTCGAGATAGTTGAGCGCCGACGCCTTCTCCTGAGAGTAGTCCTCTGCGAGTCGCGTAGCATCGTCGCAAATGCCAAAGAACTCCTCGCTCATCGCGATGATATCGGTGCTCTCGTAGCCGACTTCGCGCACGCGGCTAATCTCGGCGCAAAGCTCATCATAATAATTTGCAAGCTCGGTCATCTTTGCCTGATACTCGTCGTCGTCAAGACGGACGAGGTTGAGGTCGTCACTTCCGTAACGCAAACCGTTGATGTATGAATCCACGGCTTTGAGCAGGTCATCTTGAGGCTGGCCCGCGTCCTCGAGCTTAACGATTCGCTGCGTAGTACCGCGCACCAGACCGGCGTAGTTGACCACGCGCGCCGTGCCCTGGATATCGGAGACGAGCAGCATAACATTAATGAAGAAGAAGATGAGAACTGCCGTGAGCACCATCATGAGCAGGCGCATCGCCCGACTGGCTTTCTTGGCGACAGAAGTATTCACAAGTTCACTCCTCAAATGACAAAAGTGCAGGTAGCACACAGTGTGCTGAAATTCACGTGAGGTCAACTCTACCAGATGATTTTTCTAGGACGGGGATTAAAGAATCATCGACACGATAGCTATTTGAGAAGTTGGGCCATGGCGTTGACGAATTTTTGGACTTGGAGGGTGGGCTCGAGCGGGTAGTGCAGAAAGACTGGCACCTCGCGGCCGCACAGGAACGGCACGCCCACAAAGGCCGGGTGCACCCCCGACCACGCTCCACAGGTGAGCACCGCGTCGCCCTTTTCCTCGGCTTCGTTAAAGAGCGCAAAGTCGAAGCTATCCACATCGATCACGTCCACGCCGCCGTCGGCCAAAAGGTCGATGCGCAGGCTGTCCATGGCGTCGTTGCCGTGGCGCAGCACGCGCAGACGCATACCCTCCAAGTCGGCGACCGTAATGCGTGTCTTGCGCGCCAGTGGGCTCGTGCGCGGCAGGTCAATATAAAACGGCACGTCGACAATGCGGAGCTTTTGGCAGGCATCGCCCCAGCGCGGGGTCGAAAAACTCGACTGCACCACATCCACCTCTCGACCGAGGCTACGCATGACGGATTCGCGCTCGTCGTAGAGGTCACTTACCGGCACGATCTCAAATCGCAGCGACGGTTCCAGATCGTGGATGCCCGACCACATCGACAGCGTTTGGCGCCCCGGGCACATCATCGACACGCCCAGGCGCACCGCGCCGCCATCGCCCGCCGCGCGTCGGGCACGGCGAAGGGCATCCTCGGACTGGCGCATAATCGAGCGCGCGTCGTCTACCAGTAACGCGCCGGCCGGTGTCACCTTGACGCCCGAGTGCGAGCGTTCGAACAGTGTGATGCCGAACTCGGCCTCGAAACCCGACACCTGCTTGACGAGCGCCGGGGTCGACACGCGCAATTTTGCCGCCGCACGCGAGAAGCTTCCCAGCTCCGCGGCGGCCGATATGGCCTCAAGTCGTCGATCGTACACGTCAATCTCCCGTTTTCGCACCCGTGGCCACATGGCGCCACAGGGGGTTGTTTTCGCAGGTCACGCGCTTAATTGAGAAAAACTGCATCGCACGGTGTAAACCTACGGTTAACGCCATTCTAACAAATATGCAATTCACCTGCGCAAATGCAAAGCATACGATAACCAGCGAAAACCACGTGGGTCGATTAATGGGAGCGACCCACCGGGAGGCACAAGAAGGGAAGTTCCTATGAGCAATTGGCTCAAGCTCGAAGGCGATGTCTGCGCCGTGACTGGCGCACTCGGCGGTATGGGCGTCGAGATTTGCCGCGAGTTCGCCCGCAACGGCGCCAACGTCGTCCTGCTCGATCTAGACGAGGAAAAGGTCAAGGCCGCAGCCGCCGACCTCGCCGCCGAGTTTGGCATCCACGCCGAGGGCTACAAGATGAACGCCACCGACGAGGCTGAGGTTCAGGCCGCCGTCGATGCCACCATCGCCGACTTCGGCCGCGTCGACGTTCTCGTCAACACCGCCGGCATCCTGCGCTTCGCCGCCATGGAGGACCTGCCGCTGAGCGACTGGGAGCAGGTGCTCAACGTCAACCTCACCGGTTACTTCATCACCTCGCAGCGCTTTGGTCGCGAAATGATCAAGGCCGGCCAGGGTCGCCTGGTGCACATCTCGACCGTTGCCAGCCACTCCCCCGAGACGTTCTCGGGTGTGTACAGCTCCACTAAGGCCGGCGTCAACATGATGTCCAAGATGCTCGCCGCCGAGTGGGGCCCCTACGGCGTCCGCTCCAACTGCGTCGAGCCTTGCTTCGTTAAGACCCCGATGTCGGCCAACTTCTACGCCGACCCCGAGGTCGAAAAGAGCCGCAGCCGTCTGATCGCCACGCGCCGCATCGGCGAGGTCAGCGATATCGCCAACGCCGTCATGTTCCTGGCGTCCAAGCGCTCGGACTTTACCACCGGCGACGCCATCAAGGTCGACGGCGGCTTCTCCAACATGATGGGCGACCTCACCGCCAAGCCCGGAGGCCGTCGCGCTTATGCCGACAACTACCTCAAGAACAAGGGTGTCGAGCTTTGGTCCGATGAGTCCGGCGTCGCCAAGCCGACTGACCAGTAAACCAACCCGACAGGGAGGACCCGCGGACACGCCTGTTCCTCCTCAGTATCGATTAGAAAGAGTCCAATGGCTTCCACCAACTCCAACAAGGGTCGCGCCGTCGTGCTTTCCGCCGCGTGCGTCACCATGTTCTTCATCAGCTCCATCGCGCTGTATTCCGTCGTGAGCAAGAACCTGCTCGCCGTCTACCCCGA
>DBFBFY010000041.1:0-25400 GCA_048201615.1 Collinsella sp. | reverse complement strand
GAGCGCCTGCGAGGCAATGATGGCCGCGACGGTGGAAAGGCCGACGGCAAACGGGCGCAGGCCCGGGGCGAGCATCTGGTAGAACGGGTTGAGGTCGGCAATGCCCATGAGCTCGGGGTTGGCAGCGTTGTTCATAAGCCAAGCACCCTGGCCCATATAGGAAAGCAGCAAGCAGCACTTAACGAACGGCCAGGTGGCGTAGATGTTGCCGCGGCCGACGTGGCCCATGTCGGAGTAGAGCGCCTCGGCACCGGTGGTGGCGAGGAAGCAGCTGCCAAGAATCATGATGCCCGCGTGGTTGTTGGGGCTTAGCAAAAAGGCGATGCCGCGCACCGGGTTGAGGCACAGCAGCACGGCGGGGTGCTGGAAGACAAAGAACAGACCCGTGCCGCCCAGGAACAGAAACCACAGCGTCATGATGGGACCAAAGGCGTGACCGATCTTGGCCGTACCGATGCGCTGTACCAAGAAGAGCGCGATGATGATGGCGAGCGTAATGGCGACGACGCGGCCCTGGTCATCGCCCAGCACGGCATGGACCGCCGGGATGGTGCGCAGGCCCTCGATGGCCGTGGTAACGGTAACGGCCGGCGTCAGGATGCCGTCGGCGAGCAGCGCGGCGCCACCCAGCATGGCGGGGATGATAAGCCACTTGCCGCAGCGCTTGACCAGGCTGTACAGGGCAAAGATGCCGCCCTCACCATGGTTATCGGCGCGCAGCGAGATGAGCACATACTTGATGGTGGTCAGCAGCGTGACCGTCCACACGACAAGGGAGAGCGCGCCAAGCACGAACTCCTCCGTCACACTTCCGATGCCGCCGTTGCCGGCAACGAGCGCCTTGGTTACATACATAGGGCTGGTGCCGATATCGCCGTACACCACGCCCAGCGTGACGAGCATCGCCGAGATGCTCACAGGAATCGCAGCGTGCGAGGCTGCCTCCTTGGCCTTTTGTTCCATAAGCCGGTTTCCTCCCAACTTTAATGTTCGAAGGGATTATAGGCAATCGGCCCATGTTTTAATGCACTGTTTTCCCAGCTAGATAAAGATTTATACAGTCTTTAGGCTACCGCGGCGATATGAAATGTGACAAAAGGACTGTCCCCTTGTCACATTCGTCATTTTCCGAGCCAGTTTTTGAACCACCATTCCATGGATCGGCTCATCTCGGCCATAAAGGGACTGGTGTGTTTGCGGGTGTAGATATCCACCACGCGCTCGCCCACCTCGCGGGCGTGCGGACGGAACATCGCATCCATCTCGGCCACCTGAGCATCCATAGTCGCGGCATCGGCGCGGCAGTAGCGCTCCTCGTGCACCAGGTTCACCACGGGGTGCGCGATCGCCGGACGCTCCTTACGGGGCGTGCCGATGATGAGCATCGACAGCGGCATGGTATAGGGCGGCAGATCGAGCAGCTCGGCAACTTCCTCGGCATTCTCGACGATATCACCGATATAGCAGCTCCCCAGCCCCAGGGCCTCGGCGGCAACCACGGCGTTTTGCGCGGCGATCACGGCGTCCTGCGCCGCAATGGCAAAGTCGCCCAGACCCGGTGCACGACGGGGAGACTTGCCCGTACGCTCTACAAACTCGGGCTCAAAGCAACCCACATGCTCAAACAGATCGATCCACTTGGCATAATCGACCACAAATATTAGTGCCCAGGGCGCCTTGGCGATCATGGGCTGGTGGTCGCACAGGTCGGCCAGGCGGTCGAGCGTAGCCTGCTCGCGGATGCTCACGATGGAATACATCATCATGGCACCCGCCGACGGCGCACGGCTCGCCGCGTGCAGAATCGCCGCCCGCTGCTCGTCGGTCACCGCCACGGGACGGTCGTCGTCATCACGCGCGAAGGCACGCGTAGACGAGCGATGCTCCAAGATGTCCAGCACCGCATTGCCCGTGGTCTCGACCGGGTAGCCGTTCGTATCCACGCCCGCAGCTCCGCCGCAGTACTCGGCACCCGTCATACAAACCTGCTCGCCCATAGCTCTATCCTCGCCATTTCTTTAAGAAGCCTTTACGTTTCCGTGTAATTCCCGTCCATTATCGCGCAGGTCACCACTACATTGCGCCACACCGCCGCACATGCGCGTTAATATGGCTGGTTGTTGTGCGCAGCCCGCAAATGCAGCGCATATTTAGGTAACAATCGGGTAAACCCCCGCTTTCGTAGGTTTTAAGTTTGTGAGGAGTCTCAGCATGTTCGCTGCCGCCATCTCGCTCGTCGGTCTTGCGGCGACCGTCTACCTTGTTTTGCGCGAGGCCAAGGCCATTCGCGCTCAGTCGGGCACCGTTGCCAAGGGCGCCTTCGCCTGGAGCGTCGCCTTCGGCCTGTTCCAGCTCTTTTTGACCATTTGGGGCGCTATTGGCCTCGTCGCGCAAAACGAGCCGCTCGCCTTTGTGATGCTCATCCTGACCAACGCCATCCTCACCGGCTGCGCTTGGGCCAGCATCGCCCGCGACCGCATCACCCCGCGCGTCTTTGCGTTCGCTGCTACCGATGCCCCCGCCCCCACCGGCAAGCTCGCCCGCCTGCGCGGCGCCTTTGTGGGCAAACCGCTCGTCGCCGCCGTCTTGTGCCTGCTGCTCGCCGGCGTCTTTGCGCTGCTGGGCATGGAAGTCTCGTCCAACCACGACTTTACCTGGGTCTACCCCCTGTGCATCCTGCTCGAGTGGGCCATCATCACCACGCTCATGGTCGGCCTGTTCTTCCTGTTCCAGCGCCACGGCGCAGCTCCCGCGGTCCTGGCCTTTGCCCTCTTTGTCCTGGGCATTGCCGAGTTCTTCGTCATCACGTTTAAATCCATGCCCATCCAGCCGGGCGACCTTTCGGCCATTTCCACCGCCGCTGCGGTCGCCGGCACCGGCTACACCTTCTCGATCTCGCTGTTCTGCGTGCTATCCATGGGCTTTACCGCCATCGCCATGCTGCTATGCGAGTACGCCGGCCTGGTGGCACCGCACCGTCAGAAGGGTGCCGCCAACGCCAAGCGCATGCTGCTCACCAACCTGCTCGTCGCCGTGCTGTGCCTGGGTGGCGTGACCGCGCATGTCACGCTCATCGACTACTACAACACTCTCGGCATCACCGTCTACACCTGGCGCCCGCTCGAGAGCTACTGGCGCGAGGGCTACCTGCCTGCCTTTATTAGTGCGGCGCAGTCCATCAAGCCGCCCAAACCCGCCGACTACTCCGTCGACGATGCCAAGGCCACGCTCAAAAAGTACGCCAAGGCCTACGACAAGTCCGACGCAGCCAAGAGTGACGAGCGCACCGCCGCAAAGGAGCAGTTCGACAGCGAGAAGCCCACGGTCATCGCCATCATGAACGAGACCTTCTCGGACCTATCCATCTACCAGAACATGCGCGCCGGCTACGAAGGCCCGCAGTACTTTAAGAGCCTGTCCAACTGCCTCAGCCGCGGCAAGCTCTACGTGAGCGCCTACGGTGGCGGCACTGCCAATACCGAGTTTGAGTTTATGACCGGCAACTCTATGGCCAACCTGGGCTCGGGCGTGTACCCCTACACCATCTACAACATGGAAACGACCGGGAACCTGGCAGAGCAGTTCAAGTCGCTCGGATATTCCACCACGGCCATGCACCCCAACCACGCAACCAACTGGAACCGCGAGAACGTCTACAAGGACTTTGGCTTTGACCAGTTCCTGTCCATCAACGACTTCCAGGGAGCCGACACCCTGCGTGGCATGGTGACCGATCAGGCGACCTACGACAAGATTCTTGAGCTGCTCGACCAGAACGCCGATCCGCAGTTTATCTTCGACGTGACCATGCAGAACCACTCGGGCTACGATACGGGCCTGCTGCCGGCAGATAAGCAGATGCATCTCAACATCGACACGACCGACCTGGACGCTAAGACCGTCGAGGACGGCACGCTGTCCGATGTCGACGAGTATGTCTCGTGCATCGAGCAGTCCGACCAGGCGCTGCGCTACTTCCTCAACGCCCTGAGCAAGCTCGACCGTAAGGTGGTCGTGGTGTTCTGGGGCGACCACCAGCCGTTCTTCCCGTCCAAGTTCAACGACAAGTGGTTTACCGGTGAGGACGACGCCACGCATCAGGAGCGTCTGTGGCAGACCGACTACATCATTTGGGCTAACTACGACGTCGCCGGCTGCGACCAGACGAGCGAGGTCGACGACCTGTCCACCAACTACCTGTCCACCCAGCTGATGCAGCTGATCGGCGCACCTCTCTCCGATTACCAGAAAGCGCACATGACGCTGCGCGAGTCGCTGCCCGCCATCAACTCCGTGGGCTACGAGGACGCTAGCCTGCGTTGGGCGCTCTCCTCCAACGTCACCGGCGACGACGCCGAGGCCGCGGCTGCCACCAAGGCGCGCGAGGATTACGCCAAGATGCAATACTACGAGATGTTCCGCGACGGCAAGAACGTGTACACCGAGCACTTCCAGACCGAGGCCAACGAGACCGACCCCAACCTGGCGCCGGGTACGACCAAGATCAAGTAGCGGGCCTGTATCCCGGTTCGTCTGCCCGGACGGCGCGGAATGTAAGATTCCCTGCTCGGGCAGTCCTGCTCGCACGGAGAGCACATTAAGTGCTCTCCGGCTCGTGCGGAACTCGCGATGAACCTTACATTCCGCGCCGTCCGGGCAGACGCCTCGGTGTTGAAGCACGGCTTGTCATGGGGGAATCTGCTGAACATATATAAGTTGAAGGCCACGTCATGTGGCCTTCTTTGTATCCGGAAAGCGTGTCCCAGAATCCACGTCTGGAGTGGGATGCAGCTTCCGCTTGCGGCCCCGTCGGGAAACCGCATCCCATTCCAAGCACAAATTCCGGGTCGCACTTTCCGCCAAACCTCTCAACCGGAAACCACATCCCGTTCCAAAGGCAAATTCCGGGACGCACTTTCCGAACCCCCATCCACCCGGAAAGCCCGTCCCGCTCTGGGCACATCTGGGCATGGAATCATCAGCTTATTAGGCCTTCCATCAATAAAGGGGCGCCCTCCCGGGCGGCGGGCACGAAGTTCATCGCGAGTTCCGCACGCAAAGGAGGCCACTTAATGTGGCTTCCGTCTTGCGCAGGACTGTAGAGCAGGGAACTTCGTGCCCGCCGCCCGGGAGGGCGTTGCGTTTAGAAGATGGACCTAGCGCTTATCCCTCCGGGACAAAAGCAGCGCGGCCATAAAAGCGATGATCGCAAGCGTCAGCAACACCAAGAGCAATGTGAGCGTGCTGTCGCCGGTTGCCGCCAGGCCAAACAGGCCGGGGCTCTTACTGCCAGCTGAGCGTACGGGAATCTTCTCGCCATCATCCTCGGCGGTAATCTCCCAGCGAATGGTCTTGCCTGCGTCGGCAAGCTCGTTGCCGACCGACGTCGGGACACTTAGTTGCAAGTTGAGCACCGTGCTACCATCGTTCGTAAACGTTGCGACTTGCGTGGGATGTGCGAACACACTGCCCGGAGTTCCCGTCTGGAGCCAACCTGCAGACGCATCGCCCGCCGACGCCGTTAAGGTAATGGGCGACAGCAAGTGTGCCGTCTCGTGATTGACAACGGCCCGCACAAACACGCGTAACTGGGACTTTACGCCCGTGGCACGAACCTCGATCTGCTGCTCGCGCACATCGCCGGGCATTAAATCTTTAAAGGCTGGAAACAAATCGGGCTCCCCCGAGGAGCCCGTCGCCCCCGAGACCGTCAGCTGGCGCGCATTTCCGTCATACGCAATCGCGGGAGTATCGGCGAACGCACGGGCAGGAGTGGCAAGCGCGACCACGCAGAAAATGGCCGCGACCACGCAACGCAAGGAGCGCGCAACGCCTTTGCGAATTGGGAACGCCATACTTACGCACCTCCATGCGGCGGCACCAGCACGCCATCATTGACCTTGCAACCCCATGCCTCTTTAACCGCATCGTCGGGCGTTGATTGAATTGCCTGGGTCGAAATGTCAACGACCAGGTTCTTGCCATCCGTCTTCTTCTCGTCCACGCTCCTGATGAGCACGCCGGTTTCGCCCATCGGCGCAACGGGAGACGTCCAGTAGTAGAACCCATCGGAAGCGACAACCCAAGACCTGGCGCTGTTTGTAGTGGAGGCGTTGGACACCTTCTCCCACTCAATGACGTAATCTTTGCCAGCAACCGGCTCATCCCACAAGCGTGCGCCATCCTGGTCCTGCCAGTAGATATCCACCGCAACACGCAGGTACGCCGGTGCTGAGCCGCTATTTTTAACCGCAACGTCGCTCTTTACATTATTGTCGAGCTTCTCGTTCACCGAAGGCGACACCGAGCCAAAGCCAAACTCGTTGACCAGCACGCCCGTAACCGAAAGCCACGCAAAGGTGCCGGCAGCGCCGGCCAAAAGGAGAACGCCGACAAGGAGGGCGACGATCCGCTTGCGCTTAGTCATCCTAGTCCTCCCTCCTCAGCGTGCCGTTTTCCCAAACATTCTTGGCACGCGAGCCACCATCGACCCATTTGTCCTTCGCACGCGTGTTGACGCACGTCACCACGGTGTCGCCCGCACTCGAAGCGGACGAGATGACTAGTTCGGCAGATTTACCGGGCACCTTACCCGGCGTGCTCAGCTCACCCTGGTAGCGCCATGCCCAAGCCGTGTCTTCCACGACGGTATAGTCACCCGCCGGAGCGGCAAGCTGCACGCTGCCGACATACCAGGTTTCACCGTTTTCCTGCTGGGTTTTATCGACTTTCACCTCGACCATGCGCGTCTCGGGAGAGGCTCCCTCCGCCGTCTTCGTCACCTTAAAGCGAAACGTCTGTCCCATGGCACTAGCATCGGTGGTCTTTTTGACGAGCGTCAGCGCATGGGTCTTGGCGAAGTTGAACACGGCATTGCCGGGACCCTGCTCCCCTTCGCCCGTCTTCTTGGACTCCAGGCGGTTGGCCAAGTCAAACGAACCGTTACCCGAGCCCAAGCTATAAAGCGAGACATATTTGTCGTTTACGGGCTCCTCCGTCATGGATGTACCAGGGCCGTAGCTCGCCTGCTTAACCGTAACAGTCAGCTGCGCCCCCATAAACGGCTTGGCGAAGCAGGCCTTAAACGGCGCCTCGTCGGCGTTGTTGTCGACTGTGTTGTCAGCGGTGGGATCGAGCAGCCACTCAAGCTGCGCGGTCATTGTTACGGGGTTCTCGGTATCAGACGTATCGTTGGCGGCCACTCGATACGTCACGGGATACAGGTCCATGTCTCCCTTGACCGGCTCGCCCTTAAACTCATTCCAAGACTTCGGAGCGCCAACGGCAGGCACATATCGCCACTCCAGGAAGAGCTCACGTACGTCACCGCTAGTAGCCATCTTTTCATCGAGCAGCGCGACGATCTTGGAGTGGGCGTCCGGGTCGTATGCCACGGACTTTTTCTCCATCTCGGGATTGCCGTTTTTGTCATAGACCGGGTTGCCGCTCTCATCCATCTTGGGAACATCGACGTTGTGGACGAAGCCAGCACCCGTCGCTCGCTCGTCGTCCGAGTCGACCGTCGCCGTAAAGATGACCGACCCGTCGACACCGTGATAGCGCACCTTATACGGCGTCTTCTTGTACACAGCAGTGTAGGTCACGCTCTCAAAGGGCTCGCTGCCCTCGAGGGGATACTTCTCGTCATCGGTCATCAGGGTGTATTTGCCATCGGGTTCATAGTCGCGCGACCAGCCGACAAAGTCGTACTTGGTGCCGTCAATGCCCACAACCTCGGTTGCAGCTTTTACCTCCAGCGAAATCTGATCGCCAGAGTCGGTGCGCGAAAGGGAGCGCACGGAACTGGGGTTTTCCAGATTGCCATCGATATTCGATTGGACCTTGACTGCACTGGGGCGATAAACCGGATATAGTTCCATAGGTGCCTTGACCACGGTGTTTTTATTCACCATGGGAAGGCCGTCCGACCAAACGACATAGCCGCTGCCAACTGCCGGTTTGGTTTCCGTCCAGCCCGCGAACACGTTGTATGCATTCGTTGCGGCATCGATGTCGCCAATGTTATACGTTGGCAGCGGGATGCCGTCCTTAAGGCTGCCGAGAGAATCGCCCTGCTGAGCTACCTTACCGTCCACATCCTTGGCATTGAGATGGTACACGACCGCCAACGGCGAATAGTACGCCACGAATGTATAGGTCCCACCGGGCTCCACCGGATAGGAATACGAGTTACCGCCGTTAGGTTCGAGCTCCTTAACCTCGCCATTCGGAAGTTCGATTTCGACCTTATTCAGCTTGTATAGCTCGCCGCCGGACTCGTATACCGTCGTTGCGATATCAGGAGTCACCGTTGCCGTAGCAGGTTCGGTGCCCGCATTGATAACGGGAACGATGTCGTACTTGGGCACATTGACTTCAGAAGTGCCCTCAAAACCTGCGCGATGCAGGTTGGTGGTGTAGCTGACGTCGTACTTTGCGTAGACGGGATAGGCATCCTGCCACTGGGTGACCTTGGAGTCATCCGTCGCCAAGTATGGCGCCGCCTTTTCCGGATCGCTCGTCACATAGGGGTCGTTGGCGACATCGTAGATATAGTTCCAGACGGGAGAGCCCTTCTCGACCTCAGCTGTAGAGATCCAGCCCAAGAACTTATAGCCCGGCACCGCCATCTCCGCATCGGTCGGGGAAGCTTCGAGGGTCAGGGGACTCTCATACGATCCCTTCTCACCATCTTCTGGCTTTTCTGCCACTTTAACCGACGTATTAACATGCGGGTAGTAATACGTGAACGTCGGATCAACCCCGTTCACCTTGGCCTGCAGCAAGTTACTCTCATAGCGCCGCGTGGCAGTCCTCACGACATTATCGCCCTTGTTGTAGAAATTAACGTCCGTGGTAATCATCGCGCGAACGTAGTACTTCTTATCTGTACGCACCATGCTCTCGATGGGATTTTTCACATATGTCCAATATTCACCATCGCGCTCAAGCGTCCAGAAATTCAGGCGATAGCGATTGTTCACCGGTTTGACCGTTACGTTCAGCGAAGCCGAAGTCCAAGTATCGCTTAGCGTTGCAGCGCCTGGAAAATCGGTATCGGCATAGAGGTTTTTCAGAGTATCGGCTCCCGTATCGTTTTTAACGTTGTGCGAGTACGCATTAAGGGGACTCACGACAAGGGTATTCGCCGTGAAGCGCGTGCCACACGTTTCGTCATACCTATCCTTTATACCGTGGTCAACATGCTCCGGACCCCAGTGGACGACGTTTTCACGCACGAAGGTGCTACCGACGTTTTCCTCAAAGGGCGTTCGATAGCGATTCCAAACGGAACAAAGTAGCTTGCTGTCCGTAAACTCATGGTTGGTATAAGCCCGAACGTAATAATCCACCTGGTACTCAAAGCGGGCGATGTAGGTGTGTCGCACGGTTAGATCGACATCGGCAGGGAGTGTATAGCTGGGGTCGCGGCTTACGCGCACCTCTAGCGGGGCATCTTCGGTCCCCTTGTTTTCATACCAACCCAAGAAGCGATAGCCATCGGGCAGCTTGCCGTCCTCGGACAGAGGCTTATTGTCCTTATCTCGTACCTGCACGGTATAGGAGCTCGTTCCATTCTCGCCCGGCTGCACGCCCACATGAGTATTACCCACGCCAACGCGCTGGGTCACATCACCGAGTTCATCCTGCTCATTGCCTTCGAACACCGTCATGATGTTCGAAACATAGTCGCTGTACACGGGATAGAAATCGGTGGGACCGACCACGGTGATCACGCTGCCAGCAGGATAAAATGATCCTTTGTTTTTAAGGTCGGCAAGCGCATCTGAAGTGATGGCAGCATAGCCACCATTCATCCCCTCCTCGCTGCTACGCTGCGTGGTCCAACCGACAAACGTCGCGCTAGCGGAAAGCCCCCCGCGGTCTGCGGGAGCCGCGGGCGTCAAACCCACGCCGTAGCGATACCAATCAGTGGACTTGTCGTGCGCATCACCGGTTTTCCAGTCAAGCGTCTCACCCTTGACGTTATAGAACAGCACCTGTGCCTCGTATGCAGCAGTGAAAAGGTCATTGCCCTCAAAGCCATATTTCTTGTCGATGCCAGTAGCATTGTTCGCGGTGTAGGTCGACTCCCTATCATGGTTTACGTTTTCCTCGACCTGTTTGCCAGCCTTTACCGCAGCACCATCGGTCTTGCCGTCAAACCAGCTATTGTCATGATCGATGCGGTTCACTTTAACCCCGGGCTCGCGGAACCAGCCCATAAAGCGGTAGCCGCCGTTCGCCTCGCTCAGCCCCGCGGGCTTTGCGGAGGTTTCCTGCCTGAACGTTACCGACGTATCGCCCTGAGCTAAGCCCTGTGCCGTTCCGGCCAGCACAGCGCTCACCGCAAAGGTATACGGATCCGTGGTCGCCTGATCAGTACCAAGTTTGGTCGCCTCGATTGTCGCGGTGCCCGCGCCGGGAAAATCAATCGTCGCCTTAACGCTCTGGCCGTGCACGGGGATATTCAGCTTGTAGTCCATCGCCCACTCATTGGTGTGCTGGCCACCCAGGGCATTGTCGTTATCAGTCGAGCGCATGGTACCGGCACAGAAATCGTAGTCGTGCTCTTCCCACAGCTCACGCGTGGTGTAGCGCTCGTCATCCCACGGACCGTAGCTGTCGCCCTTGGTGGTGCCGTCGCCGCCAAACGAAGGTATCTTTTTCTTAGCCGCAGTACCCTGGCTGCTGCCGCTTAGGCTCACGCTCGGCTTAAAGTAGCACTCGGCGACCGTGGCGTCGCCCTTGTTGGCGCGCGCAGCAATACCGCCCAGGTTCACATCGTTTTGGATGATGGGAATCACGGCGATGGGGTTGTACTGGCGCGAGCTCAAATCGCCGGCGAAATGGCTGCGAGTGATTTCATTACCGCTTTTAGACAAGATGCGGCCTGCAAGACCGCCCGTCCAAGCGCGCGTTACGGAGACAACGCCCACGTAAGAAGCAGCATAGCTATAGCATTTCGCCGTTGAAAAGCAGTCAATGACTTTAGCGCCTTCTGCCATGCAGCCCACAAAACCCGAGGCGTACACGTTGTTGCCGCCCAGGGCGCCAATGGCCACATCGTATTTATTGGTAACGTCGGTCATGCCCTTCTCGGCAATCGAGCCATCCTTGTTGCGCGTAGGCGTCACGCGGCAATACTCGATGGTCGAGTTCTTAACGTAGCCGGCAAACGCCGCCATATACAGGCCCTCGCCACCGATTGCCTGTACGCCCGAAGTCGTGTTGTTAACGGCGCGGCCACCACGGACCTCGCAGTTGTAGAGGGTGCAACCGTCGAGCTCGCCGGCAATCAGGCCCCCCTCAAAACCCGCATTGGTAATAACGTTGAGCATGTTGTTGGCGCACGTAACGTGCAAGGTGCTCTCCATGACCATAACGTTTTCGAAGTGGGTGTTGATCGCCCTGCCCACGATAATGCCGCCGCGGAAGTCCGCCCAGATGTTGGCGTCCTCGACAAGGAAGTTCTTGATGGTGGCGCCGTCGGTCTCGGCAAAGAAGCCCGTGTCGCGCTCTGGGTCCAAGACCTTATTCTCGTAGTTCAGGCCCTTCACGGTATGGTTTTGACCGTCAAAGACGCCCTTAAATGGATGTTCCTTGTTGCCAAAGGAGAGGTGCTTGACCGTATCCTCAACAATGGCTTTCATATCATCATCGTTAAGAACGATATCGTTATCGAGATAGACGCGCCACTGCGACGTGTCGCGCTGTCGCGACAGCGCGACACACGCCAGGAAGTCGTTCCTGTTTGTGATATGGAATTCGGTCTTGTCCTCGGGCACATCCTCGGCATACGCTGCCGCCGGCAGCGCTACAACGCAGCAAAGGGCGATTGCCGCAACGGCAATCAGCCTGCTAAGCACGCCTCGGTTCATGTTCTTACTCTTCATGGGCTAGTTCGCCTCCGGCCAGCCCACGACGTCGAGCACGTCGAGGACGGTATCGTTTGCCTGCTGGTTTTTGGCCTGCACGGCCTGGACGTCGATATCGAGCCTGAACGAACCGTCACGCGCGGCATCGTGGTAGTCGCCCACGAAGCGCAGCGAGTCCATGAGGCTCTCCGTCATGGCGCCGGAATCGAGCACGCCCCCGCGTCCGGCCAATCCGCGGTAGTAGTACCACCCATCGCCGCCATCGATCCACGGGGACCCCTCGTCCGCGTTCACGTGAAAGGCGACATTGCCCGAGGCGTCCGCACTCGTACCGTCGGGTGCCACTGACGTCATGCGCAGGCGAGCGCGAACGTACTCAGGCTGCGCGCCGGCGTTCTCCACGCGCACAATGCGGCTGATGTCAGAGCCATCGGCCTCGGTGTCGGGATAGTCCCCGTGCTCGTCGGCCTCAAACGGGATCTCCTCGCCCTGCTCGTTTAGGGTATATTCGCAGACTCGTACCTTCACGCTGCCAAACGATAGGACGTTGTTCGCCGGAACCATATCAACGGTGAAAGCCAGCGTGCCGCACAGGCACGCCAGGGCCAACAGCGCCACCGCGGCAAGCGCCAAGGTGCGTTTCTGATTGTCGGAAAGGTTGTTGAGCATTACGTTCGCCAGTCGTCGATAAAGGGGGGACCGAGATCCCGACCCGAAAATGGGGGTGGGGAGCGGGTCGGGATCTCGGTGGATGGGGGATTAAGCCTGAGCCTGTTGATCAGCCCAAACCTTGGCCTGCTTCAGGGCGTTGGCGGCAGCGTCGGCCTCGTCACCCTTCTGGTCGGCCCCGAAAATGTAGGCGGAAACCGTCATCTTGGGAGCATTTTCGACCATGGTGCTCTCCAGGGTGCTGGGGAACACAACCTTGCTAAAGAGCTCGCCGGTGTAGACGTCCGTGTCAGCATCCTTAGCAGTCAAAACGGCGGGACCGTTCGTGGCGCCCTTGGCATACATGAACAGACCGCTCAGGTACTTGCCATCGGTGGTGGTCACCTTACCATCAACCGGCTTCCAGTTGCCGTTGAGAGTAAAGTACGGGGTGTTCGCGGGTGCGGTTCCCTCCTTGACCATGGCGTTCTTCACATAGATAAACACGTAGGCGTCATCGGAGCCCTTCTTGATGCCGACGTTGGGGTTCTTATCGGTAGTTGCGCCGGGAACGATCTTGGAGTCTTTGACCCACTTGGTCTCGAACAGGTAGGCCTTGCCAGTGTTCGGATCATTGGGTTTCGGCTTCTCGGGATTCTCCGGATCAGGCTTGTTTTCCGGTTGGCCAAAGCTACCCACCGTAAACACGTTCTCCAGCGACTGCGTGGCCGTCAGCCATGCATAGGTGCCCACGCCGGCGGCCAGCACCAGCAGCAGCAAGGCGGCAATGATGCCGTAGCGCTTTTTCTTCTTGTTTTCCATCGTCCTCTTCCTTTCGAAAATCGACTTCCCCGGCACCGGCCCTTGCCGTTGCCGACACCCCTCCCCTGCCGCTATGGACGCCGCCCCCTCGCATGCGCGCGGGCATGCTTGTCCGCAGGCTCGTCGGGAACCATCCGATCGAGCACAATCGACGCCGCGACCAGCAGCGCCAGAACGGCCACCACAACAAGCAAACCGGGCATCGTCGTGCAATATGCGTTAACGAAGCCCAGGTAAGGGACAGAAAGAGAGACGATGCCGATCACGCGCGAAAAAGGCGTCTGCTCGGCATCGTGCACGATGGTTCCATCTGCATTTTTGTTTGCGATTCCCTGCGTGCCGATCGTCTGCGCCACAGGGTCGACCTCGTACACCTGGTGAGTCACCACGGCGCCGTCCGATCGGTAAAAAGTTGCATTGTCGCCCACGGCAATATCCGTTGGGTCAACCTGGTGAACAAACACCATGGAGCCGACGGGAAGCTCGGGTTCCATAGAGCCCGAGAGCACGGCAAAGGGCATGTAACCAAATGCACGGGGAGCGAAAGAAACAACGGCAAGGGCTATGACAAGCGCGAGCGCCATGCTGCTAAGAAGCGAAATAAATCGTCTGAATCCGCGCGCTGCCAACGTGATTATTTCATCCCCATCGAGGCCATATTCGATCCCATCAAGGATTAGCCGCTTTTCTAAGACGTTTAATAGATGAGTTCGAAAAAGCCAATCTGAAATCTATTTCTAACAATCACCGTAGCTACTTCCGCGTTTTTATCAACGTTTTTCCGCCAAATGCTACTATTTTTGCCGTAAGTGGTTATTTGTCCCCGCACTTGTCTGCTTTATCCAACGCCTGCGGCTAACCCCTACACAACTTTTCAATAGAGGGTCTGATATTTTGTACAGCCCAGATATCGTACCCCCCCCCCCACATTAAAATTATACTGCATTTAGTATCGTTTATTTTCAACCCCCTTATTCATGCCTCTACGGCTACCCCATGCAGCCCCCAGCCCATACCTTCTGGAAACCGTGTCCATCCGGAAAGCCCGTCCCACGCTCAATACATCCATCGGATGCATTGAGCGTATCGTCCAGGACGGTCTCATCATCGGAGTGACGGAAATGTCACCCCAAACGCTTGCCATCGTTGCGCCCACGCGTGTCAAGAAAAAAGCCTCGAGAATTTCGAGGCTTTCACATTTGCATTGTTTTGCACGAAGGACCGCGAACGGCGAAGCTACTCGCCCAGCACGGCCTTCTTGGCCGCCGCCGCCATATGGTCCAGATCATCCTTGGTGGGGTGATCCTTTGCGGCGACCCAGTTATCGAGCAGCATCTTAAAGCGGACATTGTCGGGATCTTGCTCGAGCATGGCCTCGTAGCGCTGCTTGACCGCGGGACCCATCTTGCCCTGGCACATTGCCCAACCCACAAGCTCGGCATCCTCGGCCAAATTGGAGGTCACGCGATTGATAATCTGCTGATAATAGCTCTGGTCGGCGCCAAAACCGCAGGTACCAAAGAGGAAAACGCGCTTGCCGTGCAGAGCGGAGAGCAGCGCGGTAACCGAAGGCGTGCACGCGCCCTTGTCGCACCAAAAACCGACGAGCACCGTGTCGGCCGCGCAGGCGCCCTGCGCCTCGAGCGCAACCTGATCTGCATCCGCATCGTCGCTCAACGCCGCGGCATGGACAAACTCAACGCCCGCAGCCTGCAGAGCGCGCTTGATCGCGCCCGAAACCATCCTGGTATTACCGCTCTTGCTGTTAACCACCAAAGAGCACGTCATAGTCACGTTGCCTCGTTTCCCCCAAAACTAAAGCCACTAATGCAATTTATTAGATGAATATCTTAGTACTAACGACGCAGATGTAAACCATCTACCGCCAATCGGTGGCCCCTACTGGGCAAACTGGCTGCGGTAAAGATCGGCATAGAAGCCGTCTGCCGCTAGCAGCTCGTCGTGCGTGCCGCGCTCGATAATCTGGCCGTCGCGCATCACCAGAATGCAGTCGGCGTTGCGGATGGTGCTCAGGCGGTGCGCCACGACAAAGCTTGTGCGACCGGCCATGAGCTCGTCGAATGCCGCCTGCACCTGCAGCTCGGTACGCGTATCGATGCTCGAGGTCGCCTCGTCCAGCAGCAGAATCGCCGGATCGGTGAGCATAACGCGCGCAATGCACAGCAGCTGTTTTTGACCCTGGCTAAACGTGCCGCCGTCCTCGCCGATGACCGTATCGTAGCCGCCTGGCAGCTGCACGATAAACTTGTGCGCATGCGCGCGCTTGGCAGCTTCGATAACCTGCTCGCGCGTGGCGTCGGGACAGCCGTAGGCGATGTTTTCCGCCACCGTGCCCTCGAACAGCCACGTATCCTGCAGCACCATGCCAAAGGCGCGGCGCAGGCTCGCGCGCGTGTAGTCACGCGAAGACCGGGCATCGACCATGATGCGTCCGGCATCAATATCGTAAAAACGCAGCAGCAGGTTGATGAGCGTTGTCTTGCCGCAGCCCGTGGGGCCGACCAGGGCAAAGCGCATGCCGGGTTTGGCCTCGATGCAGATATCCTGCAGCAGCTTGCGATCGGGCACATAACTAAAGTCTACGTGCTCAAAGGTCACCTCGCCACGCGGGGCGGCAAGTTCCACGGCGCCCGTCGCATCGGGCTCCTGCTCGCGCGCGTCGAGCAGCGCAAACATGCGGCGTGCCGAGGCGTACGCCGTCTGGATCTGCGTAATGACGTTGGTGACCTCGTTGAACGGCTTGGTGTACTGGTTGGCGTAGGACAGGAAGATCTGCACGCCGCCCACCGTGAGTGCCGCGGGCACGCCCGTGATCACGCCCACGCAGCCAATCACGGCCACCACGGCATAGATGATGTTATTGATAAAGCGCGTGCCGGGGTTGGAGAGCGAACCCATAAACTGCGCGCGCTCACCTGCCGCATAGAGCTCGGCGTTGAGGGCATCGAAGCGCTGCTGAGCGTTGGGACCATAGGCAAAGGCGTCGACAAGTTTCTGCTCGCCTACGTACTCCTCGATATGACCACCGAGCTGCCCTTGAATACGCTGCTGTGCCGTAAAGCTTTTGTTGGAAAGCTTGGCGATGGCGCCGGCTGCAAAAATGGAAAGCGGCGTGACGAGTACCACCACGAGCGTCATGGTCAGGTTGATGGAAAGCATAAACGCAAGCGTGCCCACGATGGTAATAACACCGGTGAAGAGCTGCGTGAAGCCCTGCAGCAGACCGTCGCCCACCTGGTCGACGTCGTTGACCACGCGGCTCATAAGGTCGCCGTGGGCATGACTGTCGATAAAGCTGAGCGGCATGCGGCTGAGCTTGTCGCTCGCCTCCACGCGCATGTCGCGCACCGTCTCGTAGGACAGGCGGTTGACGCAGTAGCCCTGCAGCCACTGGAAGGCCGCTGCTCCCACCACGACGAGCGCGAGTTTGGTAACGAGCGGCAGCAGCGCGTCGAAGTCCACCTGCCCGGCGGCGACGATAAGGTCGATGCCCTCGCCGATAAGGATAGGCGTGTAGAGCTGCAAGATAACGGAGATGGCGGCGCTCACAAACGACGCCGTAAACGAAATACGATGCGGACGAACGTAGCCCATCAGGCGGCGAGTCACCGCACCCACGGGATAGCGCTCGGGATCGCCGGGCTGGCGCGGACCGTCGCCCAGGTCGTTGAGGTTATCGTTACCGGACACATTGGCCGTCATCGTGGCGACCGAACCGGAGGAAGTGTACGGATTCATTTAGCAGCCCTCCTTTGCGCAGACGGATGCGGGGGCGGTCGGGGCACCTGGGGCGAGCGCGGGCGCTGTGCTCCCCCGCTGGCCCTCAAGCTCCTCGCGGCGCAGCTGCGACTGGCAAATCTCGCGATAGAGCTGACAGGTCGCATAGAGCTCGTCATGTGTGCCCAGGCCGGCAACCGAGCCGTGGTCGAGCACGCAGATCACGTCGGCATCGCGCACGGTCGAGACGCGCTGGCTCACAATCACCGTGGTCAGCGGCAGCCCGCCCTCGGCGGCACCGCGCATGCTGCGCTCGCGAATGGCATGGCGAAGCGCCGCTTCGGTCTTAAAGTCGAGCGCCGACGCGGAGTCATCCATGATCAATATCTGAGGCGAACCAACCAAGGCACGCGCGATAGTCAGGCGCTGACGCTGGCCACCGCTAAAGTTCTTGCCGCCCGCCTCGACCGGGGCGTCGAGCCCCTGCGGCTTGTTGCGCACGAACTCGCTCGCCTGCGCCATATCGAGCGCTGCCCAGAGCTCCTCGTCGGTCACCGTCTCGTCACGCCAGGTCAGGTTGCTGCGGATGGTGCCGCTCACCAGCGACGCGCGCTGCGGAACAGTCGCGACCACACGGCGCAACTGGTCGAGCGGCCAGGTGCGCACGTCGGAGCCCATCACGCTCACGCTGCCGGTGCTCGCATCGTACAGGCGCGGGATGAGCGAGACGAGCGTGGACTTGCCGCTACCCGTACCGCCGATAATGCCGAGCGTCTTGCCCAGCGGGAGTTCCAGCGTCACATCGTTGACAGCATTGGCCGCGCCAGCGCCAAACGAAAAACTCGCATGGTCAAAGCTCAGCGCGGAGACCAGAACAGCGCCACCCGCCAGGTCGCTCGGCTCGGGCAGTGTGACCGGCTGGTTGTCCTCGTCGGTGATGCTCGGCACGCAATTGAGCACCTCGTTGATGCGCGACGCACTGGCGCTCGCCTTGGTAAAGACCACGACCAGGTTGGCGACATACACGATGGAGGTCAGGGTCTGCGTCATGTAGTTGACGAACGCCATGACCTGGCCCTGCGTAAGCTCGTCCACGTTGACCTGGATGCCGCCCACCCACAGGATGGCGCACACGCCCAGGTTCATCACCAAAAACGTGACGGGATTAAGGATTGACGAAAGCTTGCCCACCGCGATGGCGGTATGTGCCTGGTCATCGGCCGCTTGGGCAAAGCGCTCGCGCTCATGGTCCTCGCGCACGAAGGCGCGAACCACGCGGGCGCCCGAAAGCCCCTCGCGGCAAATGAGCGCGATGCGGTCGAGCTTTGCCTGCAGCTGCTTGTAGTACGGAATGCAGCGCGCCATGACAAACCAAAACACCAGGCCGATGGCGGGCGTGCAAATCAAAAAGATGATGCCGAGCTTAAGGTCGATGGCAAGGGCCGCGACCATGGAGCCCACCGCTAGAAAGGGCCAGCGGATGAGCATGCGCACGCCCAGCGCCACAGCGAGCTGGACCTGGTTAACGTCGTTGGTGATGCGGGTGATGAGCGACGGCGTGCCAAAGCGGTCGAGCTCAGCATAGCTCAGCTTGTTGATGTGCTCGTAGAGCGCGCCGCGAATGTCGGTGCCCATGCCCTGCGAGGTGAGCGCCGCCATCTTTTGGCAGACGAGCGTAAACGAGATGCCGATCACGGCCATGGCGGCAAGTAGCATGCCGTAGTGGATAACGGCGCTCACGTCGTGCGAGCCAATGCCCTTGTCGATCATCTGGGCAATCACCAGCGGCGTCAGCAGGTCAAAGATCACTTCGATCAGCTTACACGCAGGGCCGATCACCATATACCGGCGAAACTTGCCACCAAAACGCCTGAGCAGCTCAATCATGTATAGGCGCTCCCTATCATCATTCACACTCAATTCGAATCATGATAGTACGGTGAACCCAAAAGAAGCGTAAACAACTCTTCATTTCTAACGGGATTCAGTTTTCAGAGGGGCATACGCGCACACCCGATCAATGGCGGGCAAACCGCCTGATATACTTACATTAGTGCTACCAAGTTAGTCGCCGACCCTTGAAATGAGGTGCCGAGATGAACGACATTCTCGCAAGAAGAGCAAGACGAGCAACTGTGGGCATCGCCCTTTCCGCGGCACTTGTCGCGGGAATCGCCCCCGCAACGGCGATCGCGGCAGAAACCAGCTCCCCCACCGGCGCAGTTGCCTTGCAGACGGAAGATGCGGCCGCCGCAAAAGAAAAAGCGTATGCAGCCATGCAGGAAGCGCTCAAAAAACTCAAAGCAGCGGAGGACGCCGCAAGTCCCGAGAGAATTGCGGGAATCAATAATATGATTGCCAGTGATCAAGAGCTCCGCGACATTATGCTGGCGCATGCCGCCGAATGTAGGGAACTCCTTCCCGCCATGCAAGCGAACGTCGATGCAGCCCAAGCCAAATACGACGAGGCCAGCAACCTGGTAAGCAGCCTTCAGGCAAAATTAGAGGCACTTAAGGCACTCGGCAACGAGGCGCCCAGCGAAGCTATTAAACAGTTGCGCTCCGAAATCATGGCGGCAAAATTGCAAGAAGAGTCTTGCAAAACGACGCTTGACAGCTACCAACGCCGCCTCGAAAGCCAGGAAAGACAGGTTCAGAGATTCGAAAGTGCGGCGGAGGAAGTCAAAGCCCACATCGACGAGGAAACAGCCAAGCGAGATGCGCTCCTCGACAATTTGGATAAGGCGCAAGCGGCATATGACGATGCCTGCAAGGCATACGAAGAGGCAAAAGCCGCAGCAGACAAGGCCGCCTCGCCCGAGATAGCGAAACCGTCCGAGACGACAAAACCCTCCAGCTCAGCGCAGCCGGCCGAGACGACACCGCCCGCCAGCTCGCCCGCGACCGGCAAAGACACCGCACCGAGCTCCACCAAGCAGGCGAACTCGAGCAGCGGCAAGCAAGCAAATACGACCGCCGGCAAGCTCGCGAACACGGGCGACGCAGCGCCGAGCGCAATCGCACTCGCAGGAATCGCCGCCGCAGGACTCGGAATAACCGCCACAGCCACACGCCGCCTCAAGAACTCAAAATAGTCGCCAGCGGTTATTGTCTTCGCCAATCCACAAGCCCAGAAACAAAAAGAGGCCCGTTTCCCCCACCCAGGGAAACGGGCCTCTTTAACTTCAAAAAATCAAGCAACAGCACCGCCGCCTCTTGAACCACATAGCCACCGCGCTCCAGACAACGCCAGCGAGCAGCAAAAGGCACGGGATTAAATTATTCAGATAAATGTGACCCTTCAGGCGGTTTTGGTCGGCTACCCGCGAGTGCCGGCAGGGCGCTTGGTAGTCGAGCGATCCCGCAGGCGAAGCCGAGGACCAGCGAGACACCAAGCGCCCTGCCGGCACTCGCGGGTAGCCGCGGCACCAAAAAACGCCTGCGCACTCGATGGATTCGGATGCCCGACAGAGGCTCCTTATGGCTGCTTCCTTCCGGACCTGACCAGATTCGGAACATGTCGTCATCCGAACCCATCGAACGCGCTAGGCGCTCGGTATATCTTACCTGCTCCCGCCCGATGGGGCAAGACAGCTAATTTGGGACGGGGCCTTTTTGACTGGGGCATCAGGGTGGCGAAAGTAGTCAAGAAAGTCCCGTCCCAAATAGACTGATCCGGTGCTGCGCCACGAAAAGGGCCTATCTACTACGTTTTGGTCGCATGGGTCGACCATAGCCGACTTTTTCGGAAATCGGCAAGCTCTCTACCTGCAGTTTTAATTTCACAAAATCCGGGATGGTCGAGGTAGCTCGGTCAAACGTAGTAGATGGCCGCATTTCGTGGCAAACGGTCCGACTCGAGACCCATGTCGACCAGCCTCGGATGGCCATTCACGAAGTTGCGGTGGAATACGGACTGAATTGGCGCCTTAAAGGCAAAAACACTCCGTATTTCACCGCAAGTTATTGGGGGGATTGGTTTTAGAGGCGACCGAGGTCGTAGGCTCGCGCGGCAGACTCGCCGGCGCAGATGAGGTTGGTTGTGGCTTCTTGCGGATCAAGTGTCCGCTCCAGGTCCATGGGCTTGCGACAAATCGGCAGTACAAGGTCGATGCCCTGCTCGTACACCGCATCCAAGTTGTCGGCGCGACCACCCACGACGGCGACTACCGACTTGCCATATCGCTTGGCGCGACGCGCCACGCCCACCGGCGCCTTGCCGGCGGCGGACTGCTCATCCATATTGCCCTCGCCCGTTATGACCAGGTCGACATCGCGCACGCGCTCGTCAAACCCCACGAGATCGAGCACCGTCTCCACGCCCGAACGCAGCTCCGCCCCGAGCGCCAGCAGCGCGGCACCCAGGCCGCCTGCGGCACCGGCACCGGGCACTCCGAGCACCGAGCCAAATGTCCGAGCACCCTCGGGTGTGCGCAACAACCCCTGGGCTCGAGCTCTGGCAATCGCCGCATCGAGCAAGCGACCGTAGCCGACCATCCAGCCGTCGTATCTGCGCAGCACCTCGACATCATCCGCCGGCAGGCCCTTCTGCCCGCCGAACACCGCCAGTGCGCCTCGACGCCCCACGAGCGGATTCTCGACATCGGAAAGCACAACGATACGAGCATCATCCAAAGCCTGCAGCGCGGGCGCCAGATCAACGCTCGCCACCTGCTCAAGGCCGGCAAGACCGGGGGCGACATCGCATCCCTGATCATCGACCACACGCGCGCCCAGCGCCTGCAGCATGCCGGCGCCACCATCGTTGGTGGCACTGCCGCCCAAACCAATATAGATAGTCTTTGCGCCCGTGCGAACCGCGCGAAGCATGAGCTCGCCCACGCCATAGGTCGAAGCCGCAAGCGCCGCCGATTCTGTACAGGGCGAGTACCCAATACCCGCCGCCTCGGCCATCTCGATGACCGCGGACTCGCGCTCGCCGTCCACCAGCATCCGGGCAGACGCGCGGTCGCCCAAGGGGCCTGCGACATCGCAGGTTGAGAGCTCACCGCCGCACGCGGCAACGGCATCGAGCGTCCCCTCACCGCCATCCGCCAGCGGCAATGTGCACACCTCGGCATCGGGCCAAACGCGGCGCACGCCTTCGGCAACCGCCGCCTCCGCCTGCGCACTCGAAACGCTGCCCTTAAAGGAGTCGATCGCCAGCAGCACACGGCGGGGCCGGCGGCACGCAGGACCAAAGTCAACCACCGTGCCAGCATCCTCACCGACACCTGCAAGCGCTGCGGCGTGAGCGGCGTGCGCTTCAAGATCAGCCCCACAACCGCAATCAGCGCCGCCCGCTCCGCGCAGACCGCCAAAATAGCTACTCAGCAGCTCACGGCATTCATCCGCCAGGACCCCGGCCGTCACGTTAAACCGATGATTCAGGCGCGAGTCGGCATTCAAATCGTATAGGGATCCCAGCGCGCCCGCCTTGGCATCGGCCGCGCCATACGCACAGCGTCCAACGCGCGCGTTAACCATAAGCCCCGCGCACATGCAGCAGGGCTCGAGCGTCACGTAGACCGTACAATCGGAAAGACGCCAGCGTCCAAGCGACTGAGCGGCGGCGCACAGGGCCGAAAACTCGGCATGCGCCGAAGGATCCTGGTCGAGCTCGCGGCGATTATGCGCCCGCGCGACAATCTCGCCGTCGCGCACCACTCCGGCTCCGATGGGCACCTCGCCCACCGCAGCGGCGGCGCGCGCCTCGGCCAGCGCCTCACGCATGAACTTCTCATCGATTTCGGTGATCGTCATCGTTCGCCTTCCCTGTTGCAAATCCAAAACGATGCTATCATTACGACTCACGGAGAGATGGCAGAGCGGTTGAATGCGGCGGTCTTGAAAACCGTTGAGCGCGAGAGCGTTCCGGGGGTTCGAATCCCCCTCTCTCCGCCACTCCTAGTGATGCACCGGTGTCATGGTCCGCTCAAACAGTGCATCGACCACGTCGGCTATCTCAGGTCGACGCTCAAGATCGTGGCCCGATTCCCACCATATCGTGAAAAGTCGAATAATACCGCCGGCGACAAACTCAGACGTCGTCTCGAGTGACACGGGGGCCAGGGCATCCTCGGCAAGCACGTTCATCACACGCTCGCGGATGGAGCGGGCAATGCGGTCGCAAATAACGTTGGTCAACATGCCCGACATGCTGCTTGCCAAAATGTTATCCATGAGCCGCTCGTGCGCCAGAATCAAATCCATGGCATCGTCCAAAATCGCGTGCCGAAGCGCGCGCACGTCCTCGGCAGATACCGCGCCGGCCTCATCGGGCTGTTTTTGCGGCAAGCCCGACATGAGCTCATCGATATAAAAGGCAAAGTAATCGTTCTTGTCGCGAAAGTGCTTGTAGAACGTCGTGCGGCGAATCATGGCGCGGTCGCACAGCATGGCAACCGTCAGGTCCTCAAAACGATGCTCCTCGAGAAGCTCGGTAAAGGCATCGAACAGGGCGCGGTAGGTTTTCTTGATGCGAAGGTCCACTGGTATCGCCATCCTCAGGGCAAAGACAACACTCGTCAATCTGTCGCATATCTTACACCTGTACCTCGCGCGCTTTGCCCCGGTGCCAACCCCGCCGAAAACACAACGCTTACCGGAAAGTTCGGCACGACAAAACGTTGCGGGTATACTAGTAGCGTTATACCAACGGCAGCTGGCGCATGCCGCCGCGGCCATTCGAAACGGAGACATCATGCTTCCCGTCATCATCGGCATCGTTGTTGTCATTGTGAGTGCCTGCGCCATCGCCGGCATCTACAACAACATGGTCACCAAGCGTAACCGCATCGATAACGCCTGGCAGAACATCGATACGCAGCTGCAGCGTCGCAACGACCTGATCCCCAACCTGGTCGAGACCGTCAAGGGCTACGCCAAGCACGAGCAGGAGACGCTCTCCGCCGTGATCAGCGCGCGTAACACCGCCGTCAAGGCCACCACGCCCGAAGCCAAGATGGAAGCCGACAACGTGCTGACCGGTGCGCTGCGTCAGCTCTTCGCCGTAGCCGAGGCCTATCCCGATCTTAAGGCAAACACCAACTTTACGCAGCTGCAGGCATCGCTCGAGGATACCGAGAACAAGATTAGCTATGCACGCCAGAGCTACAACGATTGCGTGCTCAGCTACAACAACGCCATTCAGACGTTCCCGGCTGTCATCTTTGCCGGCATCTTCCAGTTTAAGGAGCGCCAGGGCTTCGAGGCCGCCGAAGCAGCCCGCCAGGCCCCGACCGTCAAGTTCTAGTAGTTTGACAGCGCATCCTTAATCGGCCAAATGCATAAACCGCCCCGTCGAATGCATACTTCGACGGGGCGGTTTCCTTTTTCGCGAAGGTCCCCCTCTAAGCGTCGTGCATTTTTAGGAGTATTCAACATAACCAAGAGCTTCGGGCGCCACGATAAATGCCAAAGACCGCGAATATCCCTGCAAATCAAACGCTGCCAGCCCATAACCCCGCCCATCATTCGTAGAAAACATCGAGAACTCCCGATTTTTTGCCCGAGATCGGTATGCAGGGACCTTCGACTGCAGAATACTCGCAAAAATGCACGTCGCCACCGCCCCCACATGGCGCGAAGCAAAGCAAAAGCGCAGCCTAAAAGGCCGCGCACCATCTTTATTCAGATTAATCATTGCCCGTTGTGACATCGCCGAACCCGCAGGGCAGAGAACAAGTTCCCTCCCGGCGCACTCCGCAGGACGCAAGAAGCCCTCGCCGCACGAAGTGCGCAGCGAGGGCTTCGTGCATGTCCGAGGCCGCGCCGGGAGGGAACTTGTTCTCTGCCCGGAGAGGTAAGACAAATTACGCGACGGTGTAAACCCAGTTGTGCTTGTCCTCGACAGCACCAGACTGGATACCAGTCAGGGTCTCGCGAAGCTTCTTCATCACAGGGCCGATCTCGGTGTATCCAGCCGGGAAGGTCACGGTCTCGTCGGCGCCGTAAACCTTGTTGTCGATTTCGCCAACCGGAGAGATGACGGCAGCGGTGCCGCACAGGCCGCACTCCACAAAGGTGCCGGCCTTGACCTCGGCCCACTCGACGGGGCGCTGGTCAACGGTCATGCCCAGGTCCTGAGCAACCTGAACGAGCGAACGACGGGTGATAGAGGGCAGGATGGAGTCGGTGTGCGACTGCGGAACGACGAGCGTGCCATCCTCTTTCACGAACAGGACGTTGGCGCCACCGGTCTCCTCGACATAGGTGCGGGACTCGGAGTCGAGATACAGGTTCTCGGCATAGCCCTCGCGATGGGCCTCCATCGTGGGCTTAAGGGACATGGCGTAGTTCAGGCCGGCCTTG
>DBFBFY010000040.1:0-5504 GCA_048201615.1 Collinsella sp. | reverse complement strand
TATCCACGCTTAGGGCTCCAACCAAGCAAGTCGCCCGCGCTCAGCAGATCCCTAAGCGAGCTACTCGCACTCAGGAGCCATAGCCTGCTCCAAGAGCTCGGCATGCTCCTCCTCGAAAACCGTCCCCACAGGGAAGGCGCGACGGAAGACGAAGCGGGAAATCGGACCGGCTACCAAAAGGTTCCACGGCAGCGCCATCACAAAATTATGCGGGATGTTGATCATCCAGATCGCGGGCACGGAATACAGGTTCGCAAGGATGCCGCCGGGCATGTGCGTCAGACCCTCACAGGCACCGTACAGCGACATGATGATGACCATGGGAACGACCATGCAGGAGCTGACGGCGAGCGTCATGGCAAGTGGCGAGCTCTTGCCCGGCGTGACCAGGAATTTAAAAGCGAAACCCTTGGCAAGGGGACTGGCAACAAACCAGTCGCAGCACATGGCAAAAATGTAGGCAACGGGGAAGCCGAGCCACGCGGCGGCAACAACCTCGCCGTTGATGGCCCCATGCTGCAGGGCAACGTTGTAGATGCTCATCCAGAGCACCATGCAAAAGCACATGATAAAGGTGAACAGCAGGCTCTCCCGTTTGTTGATAGGCATAAAGGGCAGATTCCTCTCTGTGTTGTACCGCGGCGCCACGCAACAAAAACGGGCGGGCAAGATGGAGCTGTTGGGACTTCATCTCGCCCGCCCGTGTTACGCGCGTCTGCGACTACTTATGTGGTGGAACTACCCTAACACGAACGGCGCGCGCTTCGTAAGCGTTGAGTTTGTGGAGATGCAGGGCACCAAAACCCCCGACCCCATAAGTTGCGGTGGAATACGGACTGTTTTGACCCTTTAAGCAACAATTCAGTCCCTATTTCACCGCAACTCATTTGGTGCAAAGTAACCTGTCCCCCTTGTACCAATTAGCTGGTGTGGCGCCAGCGAGGGTCGGTGAGCGTACGCGCCACACCCAGTCCAACGGGCAGAAACGCTACGATGAGCACTGCGCGCACAAACCAGCCGAGCATATTGACCGTGTCGAAGGTGCACATGTAATACATCGAGCGATACAGATACAAGCCCGGCACCATAATGACAATCGAAGGCACCGTGAGGGCGATGCGCGGGTAGGTGAGCTTGACTTCAGCCAAGCTTGCGAGCAGCCCCGATACCAGCGCGCCGATAAACGCTGCTGCCTCGGGAGGCATTCCCGTGCTGAGGCCCAGGAAGGGAATCATCGTCGGCGCATCGACAAGGGTCAGACGCAGGGTATTGGACACGGCGCCGATCAACCCAGCTGCCGCGGCCATCTTTACCGGGCTGTTGAACATCACCGAGAAGCCGAATACGCCAACGAAGCTCATCACCACGCGCAGGAGCGTAAGGGCAAGCGGCGAAAGGCCCAGTGGGGCAAAGTCGTCCGGCGCCAGGCCAACACACTCGGCAACCATCCAACCTACGAGGGTCGCCATCACAATAATCGATACGGCATATGAAAGGCGCTCGATACCGCTTCGCATGTCGAGCTTAGCGATGTCGAGGCCTGCCGTAATGAGTGGAAAGCCGGGAATCACAAAGAGCATGGCGCCGATATAGCCTTCTTGGTGCGACATTGCCCCCGGTATGACCTGGCCAAGGCCGAGCAATGCCAGCAGATACGAAACGCAAGCGAGCGCAACGCCGGTCGTCAGCGCGCTGAACTGACCAAGGCCTTGCTTGAGAATATGGGAGCGGGCAAAGTTGCCGACACCCGCGCCCACGAACGCGCAGGCCATCTCGATAGGGCCGCCGCCGAGCAAAAAGACGAAGGCGCCGCAAGCACAGGCTGCCGCAAGGCCCTGTTGCCAGGGAGAGTAATCAGGCTTTGAGCTCTCAACGGTCCTGAGCATCTCGTGATACTCGTGTACCGTGAAGCGACGACCATAGGTCTCGATTTCCTTGAGGAAACTCTCCATCATGCAAATGCGATGGGTATTGACTCCCGTTGTGGGCAGGCTGACAACCTCGTTAAAGCAGTGGCCATCTTCGATGCAAGTGCACTCAAACGACAGAAGACTCAGGTCGACGTGAATCGTGACGCCGAGTACGGCAGCAACACGATTCATGGTATCGCGCACGCGCCAGGCACCTGTTCCGCTTGCCAGCATAAGCATGCCGGTGCGGCAGATGATGGATGACTTATCGGTGAGTGGCGCATCGACGGCAAGCTCATCGCCTGCCGTCACGATCTGGTGCCAGTCAGTTTTCATATGGAGCGCGCCGGCACGAACGCCGTGGTGCATGGGGGCTCTCGAAAGCAGCGAGTCAAGGCGCGAAGGCTGTGGGGGCTCCGCTGATCCGACCTCGTCCTCGTCGGGCTCTTCATCAATAAGGTCGAAAGTATCGAGCGCCGCCGGCTCGCGACGGTCGATCAATTCCTCGTCCTCATCATCAAAGTAGTTGAACTGATCGAGCATGTCCTCTTCGATTGCACGCTCGCTCGCGTCGTCCATCCCGGTGCTCCCTTCCTGTCGACTAACCCCCATCCTAGGCAGCAACGGCTAAAGGAAACATAAAAGAGACGACTGTCATGCGAGCCATGTGCGCAATATCCGTTGGGTAGTCGTTTAAGAACGTCCCCAATGACTACATCGATGTATTGGCAACGTCAGCGAGCGGGCCGCATTTGAGACAAGGTGACGTGAAACGAAAGGGCGCTGACCTTCTGGTCGCGCCCTTGAAGTTGAACGTCAGATTGTCCAAATGCGGCCCGCGCAGCGTCGAGCCGTTACGCGGTTTGGTAAAACCGCGTAACCCCTAAGGCCGCTGGCCCATGCCACCCTCGAGGGTGACGGTCTCGCCGTTCATGTACTTAAAGTCGGGACCGCAGAGCTGAACGACCACGCGGCCGATCTCCTTCTCGACGTCGCCGTAGTGGCCTGCCGGCGGCATGTGGACGTTGGCCTTGAAAGCCTCGGGGTAAGCATCCTGGAAGTTCTCGAGCGCAGCGGTCCAAGCAAGCGGGCAAACGATATTGACGTTGATGCCGTCCTTGCCCCACTCGTTGGCGGCAACGCGGGTCAGGCCGCGGATGCCCTCCTTGGCGGCAGCATAGCTGCACTGGCCATAGTTGCCAAACAGGCCGGCGCCCGAGGCAAAGTTGACCACGGAGCCCTTAGTCTCCTTCAGGTGCGGATAGGCCTTCTGCATGTACAGATAGGTAGCATACAGACCGGAGTAAATGGCCAGGTTAAACTGGTCCATGGTGTGATCGGCGATGGTCACGCCCGAGGCGCTGGCCTGAGCATTGTTGACGACGGCGTCGATGCGGCCGAACTCCTCAATGGCCTTGTCGATGACGTTCTGGACGACGGCCTCGTTGTCCTGGCCAGCCGAGACATCGGCCTGAACAGGCAGAACCTTGACGCCGTACTCGGCCTCGAGGGATTCCTTGGCAGCCTCGAGCTTGGCGACGTTGCGGCCGGTGATGACGAGGTTCGCGCCCTCCTTGGCAAATGCGATATCGATGCCGTAGCCGATGGAACCAGCGGAGCCGTCCTTAAGCGTGGCCTTGCCGCCGCCGGTGACGATCACGGTCTTACCAGTGAAAAGTCCCATACAAAGTCCTTTCAAATCGCGACGGGCACGCCCGCCGACTGCGCGTATCCAACTTCACGCGCCAAAAGCTGAGATGCAACTTTAGCTTCTTCAAGTGAAAAATAAAGCCCATGGCAGGCGAACGGCACCACGTCGTTCGGCGAAGGGATTGTCAAGTACAAACTGAATAAAGCGATCGAGTTATTGCTATCAGATCGAGCCATCGAACACGTTTTGAAACTTTGCTGCGGCGCGCGGGATGTCGGCGCGAGACTTTATCATAGGGTGACAAACAACGATGAGGAGCACATGCCTATGACAGACGAGCTGGACCCCCAGACTCAACAGCATATTGATGATTCCGCAGACGTCACCGCAGATACTGACGCTGTGACCTGCGATGGTATCGACATCGACGACCCCATCTTGGACGAAAGCGCTACGGCGGAAACCCCCGAAACAGAAAACGCCGATGAGCAAAACGACGATGCGCCCGCTCAGAACGACGCCCCTGTACAGGACGACGCCCCGCAAGCTGCGGGCCCCATCGAGGTGTCTTCGGAAGAAGAGCTCGATGCCGTCATGGACTCCATGATGGACGCCGTCAAAGCGATGAAAGACGCCGTGTCCGATGCCGATATTGATGCCGAGGAAGAGGAGGCTGCCGAGGCCGCCTCGACCTTTGTGCCCGGCGAGACTCCGGTTGCCGACCAGGGCAGCACCATGCCCTCGTTTCTGCAGCTCGAGCACCCCACGATTGGCGCCGATGCGGTCGATCCGCACGCAGCAGGCTTTTCTGTGGTCGAGGGCGGTACCGGCAATATCGCCGCGCCGCAGGCTGCCGATGCGGACGCTGCCGACACCGCTCGCCCGACCGCCCCGCACTACCCCGCCGCGAGCCACGATCTGGGGACCGCTGTCTCGAACACTGCGAACGCCGTGGGCACCTTTATCGCCCAAGGTGCCTCGGCCATGCGCGAGATGAACGCCGCGAAAAAGGCACTTGCCGATGCCCGCGCCCACCTGGCCGAACTTGAGCAGCGCATTACCGATCAGACCGAGGAACTCGAGACGCGCCAGGATATCGCAGGCCGCTACGACCAGATCGTCGCCGACCAGCGTCAGGCGATCGCCACAGCGCAAAAGACCGCTGCGGCAGCCGAGATTGACCGTGATGCCCACGCCGCCAAAGCGACAGAGCTCAAGAGTCAGTTCGAACAAATGAAGACAGAGGATGACGCGACTGAGCTCCGCCTGAAGGCCGCGCTCGACGCCGTGGAGGCCCGCGAGGCGAGCTCGCGCGAGACCGGCAACCGCCTCGTTCGACGTCTTGAGGATTCCAAGCGTATCCGCGACAAGGTGAAGGCCGAGCGAGACGCCGGCATTGCGGCCGCACAACAAACCGTCGACGCCACGCGCGCCCAGCTCGAGACGCTGCGTCATGAGTATGCCGAGCTGCAACGCAATCCCTCGGCAAATCCCGCCAGCTATACGGTGCGCACCAGCGAGCTCTCGATGCAGATCTCCGACACGGCAGATGCCCTGCGTAAAGCCGAAGAAGATGTCCCGCGCATCACCGCCGACCTTGAGCACTCGCTTGCCGCAGCCGAGCAGGCCGTCGAGCAGGCTCAAGCCCCCATTGCCGAAGCCAAACGCGCACACCAAGCCGTGACGACTGAGGCCGATGCCGCGCGCGACGAGCTGCAGACGGCGAAAACTGCCGCCACGACGCGCCAGCGCGAACTGCGCGAGAAGATCGCCGCCGAGGACAAGGCACGCCGCGACCAAGAGCAAAGCATCGCCAACGCCCAAGCAGATGCCGCACATGCACAGTCGATCATCGAGCAGGCGACCGAGGTACATGACCATCCAGAGATCACTGAGTCGCTTGCAGGATCCTTGGCCCGAGACAAAGCCGAACACGCCGAGAC
>DBFBFY010000039.1:0-23024 GCA_048201615.1 Collinsella sp. | reverse complement strand
CCTCACCTACCGACGTTTGGTGAACACGAACACGCCGACGATGGCGAGACCGATGACGCCGGCGGCAACGCCAACAATGGCGAGCGGGTTGGTGCCAGTCTCCTGCTCGGAAGCACTAGAGGACTTCTTAGCAGTGGTCGTAGAAGCAGCACCCGTATCGGACTTGGAATCGGACTTCTTGTCGGACTTGCCGTCCTTCCTGTCAGACTTCTTGTCAGACTTCTTGTCAGACTTCTTCTCGTCCTTCTTATCGGACTTATCGGAGTCCTTCTTGTCGGACTTGTTGTCCTTGGTCTCGGTCTTGGTCGACACCGTCGTCTTGGTCGTCGGCTTATGACCCGGGGCGACAGCGCCGCCCTTCGAGCCGGAGCCGGAACCCGTGCCAGTGCCAGCGCCAGTGCCGGAACCAGTACCGGTACCAGAACCGCCGCCGCCATTCGAACCAGCGCCGCCATTACCGCCAGGGTTAACGGCATTCTTGGTCCACTTGGCATACAGCGTCAGATCGGCCGTCACCGGCGTGGCGAAGTCATACGCCCGCGTGCAGGCTTCATCGGTATACCAACCGCCGAAAGTGTAGCCATCGCGTGTCGGATCGGCCGGCTTGACCAGCTTGCCATCGGCCGTAGCAACAAACTTAGTGTCGCAAGCAGACCCGCCGTTGGAATTAAAGGCAACCGTCCAAGACTCGACAGCTCCAAGTTTAAACAGCGTGCCCGAATCATTAATGTAGTAGAGATTGCCAGAAGCATCGGCAATGACCGGAGAGTCACAGTACTGGTAATGGCCAGCCGCATCATAAATCTGCGTCGCCTCTGCATCGCCGAGCGTATAGCGATACACCCCACCACCAGCAGAGTAGCTGACGTAGTCCTTGCTATCCGCGCTATTAACGGTGAAGTACACATAGGTTTTGCCGCCCTGAACACTCACCAGCGGAGTAGCAGCAATACCGTTAAATCCGGCCGGTAGCTCTTTACCGTCAGCAGCGGTGACCATCGTGGTCTTACCAGTCTTCAGATTATAGAGAACCAGAGCAGATCCAGTAGCCGTCTGCCCACCGACAATCAAGTTGTCGCCAGACATCGCCGGGGCGCTCATGTTATTCGTGAGACCCAGGTCGACCGTCTTCTGCTCGCTCAGCACGCCCTTCGCCGAAAGCGAAATCACATGGAGCTTTCCGTCGTGCGTCATCTGATAGAAGGTCGAGCCATTGGACGGATCGGCGACGCAGTCAGCGTTCGCAAGGGTGCCGAGCTTCATGGTCGAAACGACATCGCCCGTTGCCTTATCAATGCACTTAAGCGTACCTGCGCTCGTGGGGACGATGGCGTACTTATCCGTCAGGGCAGCGCCAGTCCAATAATAGCCCTCAGCTGCGTCGATGTTCTGCCAAGAGACTTCGCCTGTGGTGATCTTGATGCGCGTAAAGGAACCGTTGGCGTATTTCTTCCCATCAGCCGTGCCTACATAGACGTACTCGCCGTCCGAAACGACGGTGCAGGAGCTCTGCGTCAAGTCCGTCAAACCAGGCGTCAGCCACTTGCAGATCAGCTTGTCTGCAGTAATCGCCTGGACCGCACCGCCGTTGAGCGGAACGATGATAAGGCCATTGGTATAGATCGGACGAGAGGTATAGCTCACCTTGGAGGCGAGCGGCGCAGAGGCAACCTTTTTGCCCGTGGACGAATCGATCTTAATGAGCTCGTTCTCGGTCGCGATGTACACAAAGCCGTTAGCAATGACAGGCTCGCTGCAGTTGGCATACTGCTGACCAGACTCGGCCTTCCAATCGAAGGCCCACTTAAGACCGGCGGCCTGCGCAGGCGTCTTGGCATCCGTTACGGTCGAACCGTTGCCACTGTTGCCGTAGCCGGCCCACTCGGCATCCCAATCAGGAGTCGTCGCGCTCGGATCCACGACAATCTTGTCGGGATCGGGCATGGGCGAATTATCGGTGGTATAGGCAAGCGTGACCTTATCGCCGCTCTTGAGCGTAATCTGATTGGCGCAGAGTAAGGAGGGCTCTCCGTTGATATACAGATGCCAATATTTATTGGTCGCAGCATCCCAACCATACGGCTTGTGATCGAACGGCGAAGTAATGGAATTCAGGAACCAGTACTCACCACTCTGGGAGCCGTTGTACGCAACGCCCTTGGCCTTCAGAACTGCCTCAATAAGGTTCTGGGCCGTGGAGCCTTCGGGCAGAGAAACATTGCTTGCCGAGCCCCAGCGAGTATTGTTGCCGTTGACATCGGGACCGATAACATCGACAGAACCAAGAACCTGGCCAGGAAGGGCATCGCTGTCGCCAGCATACATAAAGGTGACGGCGTCACCCTCTTGGAGCTCGTAGGCACCAGCGCCAACGTTCTTGAACTTGCCATTTACGTAGAAGCGCCAATAGCTATTGGTCGCAGCATCATAGCCACAATAGGACTTACCATCGAAGGGCGAATAAATGCCGTTGAGGAACCAGCCCCAAGACGATTCGCCAGCATCGAGAGTAAGGCCGACCTGCTCAAGGAGATCCTTGGCAGTGGAGCCTGCCTTGAGGCTCGTCTGGCCCGTCGAAGCCCAAACCTGCTGCTTGCCGTCCTTTTCCTTACCGAGGACCTGAACAGAAGCATGAACAGAATCGGACGGCAACTGGTCGCCCCAGCCACCGTAGAACCACGTGACGGTATCGCCAGCATGAATGGTGACATTGTCTGCCGTGTAGTCGCTCGACTTGCCGTTGATGAACAGCTGCCAATAGGTCGAATAATCGAGCGGCGTACCCAGCTCAACGCCGTTGTACTTAAGGCTCAGAATGAAGGAGCCCGCAGCAACGGCGTCAATGTCATTCGCCTCGAGCGCGACCTTCGTAAGGTCAAGCGCGCTCGAGCCGGACGTCACCACATACTGTGCGTTATCGACCCAAGTCTGAGTCTTGCCCTGGGCATCGCGACCAATGACGGTCACATTTGCGGCGACCTGGTCCTTAACGACAGGGGACGCGCTACCAGCCGTATAGGCAAACTCAATCTTCTGCCCCTGGGTAAGCTTAACGCTGCTCGCGCCAACCGAGGAAGACGCGCCGTCGACGAACAGCTGCCAGAAGGCATAAGTCGTCGGATCGTAGGCAAGCGTGCGACCATCACTCGGGGATGTGATGCTTTCGAGGTAGAAACCGTATGCCGTGTTCGGTTCGTACTTCGCCTTGAAGCCCGTCTTCTCCTGCAGCTTAATGAAGGCATCCGCAGCCGTCGCGCCCTCGTCGAGCTTGAGCTGCGTAGGTGCCACCCAGGTCTGAGCCTTGCCGTCAGCATCGGTGCCGATAATCGAGAACGAGACCTCGACCTGCTTCTTGGCGACATCGCCGGTTTCTGTCGGGTTCTCTGTCTGAACGGCAGCCGCGGCGGCAGATCCCGCTTGGCCAGCGGATGCCGTCGAAGACTGCTCGCTCGTGGCAGGGCTCTCCCCCGTCGCCGAGCCTTCGTCGCCAGTTGCTGCCTCTGTTATGGCTGCACTAGCTGCAGGCGCGCCCTCGGAATCCGAAACCTCGGCGCCGCTCTGCTCAGCGGTACCGCCCGCAAGCGCTGCGTCCTCGCCCGGCGTCGCAGCCTGGGCCACAGCCTCGGCAATGCCCTCGGCGCCCTCGGCCCACAGCTGAGCCGGCGTGGTGCCAAAGGCCATCGCGAAGGCCAGGAATGCCACCAGGCCGCGCTTGGCTACTCCACGGACAATCGCTCCATGACGACGCCACGAGGCGCGCTGGCACTCGTCCTCAAACATATCCATTTGTCTCCTATTGTCTGCACTTGGAGCATTGCCCAGCGGCTGCCCCACGTCATCGCGCATATTGCGCTTGAGTACCCCCATCGGGGTCCCCCTTCCCTCCAGAGCCCAACGCGTACCGGCGGCATGCGCCGCGCCCGCGTGCAAGATGGGAGGCGATCCGACTTAACCTTACCGACCCGGGCGCGTCGTCCGATCTGCGACGCGAACATCCCGGGCCAAGAGGAATTACGGTTACTGGTACAGCCGGGGACTTGCACCCCGATTCTCCCAAACGCGCAGGAAAACCGCGCGTTCGTGCGTCTCCGCACCACCATCTAGGCCATCGATTATTACTGTCAGTATGGTAGCACGCAAAAGGGCCCCGCACACAGGCGAAGCCCAAGGTAAAAGCTATGGTTTGCGATAGAAAAGGGCGTGGATGGAGTGCAGAGCAAAAGGATCCGTCTTTCTCTGATTCCGGGGAATCGCTAACGCTTGCCGCCGTGACTGTTGCGCCAGATCTCGCGGCCCAGCATCAGCGCCAGTACCAGCGCGCTCACGTAGCCCATAAAGCCAATGACCGGGATACCGAACACAACCGGCTCGATGCGCGCGTAGTACACCACCGACGAGCCGATAAACAGGCCGGCAATCACAATTGCCATCGACATGCGGTCGATAATTCCACCCAGCTGTCGCAGCGCCTTATCGCTGCTCATGATCTGCGTGTTTACCTTAAGCTGACCGCGCGTGAGCATACGCGACGCCAAGCCCAGATACTCGGCCGCCTCGAGCGAGCCTTTTGCCGCGCGATAGCTGCTCGCGGCAAGATCGCGCCCCATTTCGCGGACGCGCGCATAGGCGCTCTTCTCGTTTTTGATGTGCGCTTGGATGATCTGGATCATGTTGACGTTGGGCATGTACTCGGTCAGCAGACCCTCGAGCGTCACCATGCCGCGGGCGAACATCGTCACCACGCTCGGCAGCTCAACGTCGTTTTTGCGCGCCAGGTTTAGCAACGAGGTCAAAAACTCGCCGATATCCAGGTCCTTAAGATCGAGTCCTGCAAAGTCGGCTACGATAAAGTCCAAATCGGACAAAAAGGCCGAATGATCGAGCTCGGCCGAATCACCGCGCGTCACGGCAAAACGCATGAGCGAATCCTTGAGCTTGGGCACATCGCCCTCGGCCACGGCAAAGATCATATCCTTGACGATACCGCGGTCGTGGCTCGACATGCGCCCGACCATGCCCAGGTCAATAAAGTAGACAATGCCGTCCTTGAGGATGATGTTTCCCGCATGCGGGTCGGCATGGAAAAAGCCGTCGTCGAGCACCTGCGTCGAATAGTCCTCGACGATCGCCGAGCCGATCTTTTCCAGGTCATAGCCCTCGGCCACCAGGCGCTCGGGATCGGCAATGGAGATGCCGTCGATGTAGTCCATGACCACGACGTGTTCGGTGCAAAGGTCCAGGTAGGATTTGGGACACGAAACGCCGTGCACGCTTTTGTGGAAGTCATAGAAATCGTTGAGGTTTTTGGCCTCGGCCAAAAAGTTGGTCTCCTCGCGAAATGAGGTCCACAGCTCTTCGACCACACCGTGCAGGTCAACAAACTGATCGGTGTTGACGAACTTGGAAACGATGCGCACCACCGAGCGAATGATGTCGATGTCCTGCGCCATAACCTGTTGCGCGCCGGGGCGCTGCACCTTAACGGCCACGTCCTCGCCCGTCACCAGGCGGGCACGGTGTACCTGCGCGAGCGACGCGCTTCCGAGCGGGTTGGGGTCGATCGCGTCGAACATCTGCCCCAAGCGCTGGCCGTACTCCTCTTCTAGACAGCGGAGCACTACCTCATACGGCACCGGGTCTACGTCGGAGCGCAGGCGGCGCAGCTCGTCGCAAAACCGCTGCGGCAAAATCTCGGACCGGTTGGCCAGGATCTGCCCCATCTTGACGAACATGGGACCGAGCTCTTCGAGCAGACGACGCAGACGCACCGGCGTGAGGTTATCCCATACGCGGTACTTTTTGATCAGGCGAACGATCTGCCCAATGCGCTCACGACGACCTGCCGGTGTGAGCTGATACTCCTCGTCCGGCGCCATCGCGTCGGGCTCCTCGGGGACCATATCGACAGCGCGTGGCTTCTTGCGAGCGCCCGAGACGGCGGCCTCAACCTCATCGACAACCGCCGTCTCGTCACCCAAGGGATCTAGATTGTTGTAATCAGTGGTGGAATCTGCCATCTGCGCTGCTACTCGGCCTCTTCGGTGTCCTCTGCATCGTCGGGCTCAACGGACTCGACGGGCACCGAAGTCACGTTGTCCTCGACCGAGTCGACGATGTCGCGCACATGGGCCAGGAAGGCCGTGCGCTCGGGGGCGGTCATAACGCGGACGCGGGCCAGGATAAGCTCGTCGAGCACGCGCTGCGCCGCAGTCTCGCCCTGCATGCCCAGGCGCTCGGTCAGGTCGGAAATGGTGCCGCCGGCCTGCTCGAACATATCGGACACGCTGCGGGCGATATCGGGGGTGCCGGCGTCCTTGCGGACCTGCTCGCCCTTAGTATTGAGGTCGTCAAGGACCTTCTTGCCGCCCTCAACGGCAACGGCAGCGGCGCCGAAGCCCACGTTGATGGCACCGTTAACAAGCTGATCGAATTTCATAACCATGGTTGGCTCCAATCATGAACAACTGCATTGGCGTTCTTGTACCCAAGATTGGGTGAACGACACAAAATCGTTTTATCGCCAAGATAGAAATCGAGCGGGGCGAAGCCTTTGACGGCGTTTGTCCCGCTCGTTCGCCGCAAGGCCGTCTTTACCTTACGTTGTCATTCATCGCGAAGGAGTTCTTCATGGCACAGCTCGTGGTGTAGAGCACCTTGCCCAACAGGGCATCGGTCTCCACGCGCACGAGCTCGGCAAAGGCCTCGTTGGCGCGGGCGAGCTCGGCGGGCGCCTCGGCCTCGGGCAGCGCGGCCACGGCGGCATCGACGTCGTGGATCTGCTTGTGGCCCATGCCGCCAACTTTCTCCTGATAATCCTCGACCGCGCGACCGCACTCATGGAAGCGAACATCGGCCAAGGCACCGATCAGGCGATTTGCCCAATAGAAATTCTCGGACGTCACGCGAGCCTGCGTGTCGGCATAGTACTCGGGCATGGTCTCGACATTGGCGTACAGCGGCACGAGCGCGTTAAACGAGTTGGAGCCAAACGCCATCCACTGCACGGCGCGATACGCCGGCTGCGCATAGGGGCGCAGCTGCAGCACGGCAAGCTGGCTGTTGCGGTTGATGCCGATGGGACGATAGGCGCCGCGCGTGGCGGGCGTGCCCTTGCTGCCGTAGCAGTCGTACTCTGTGCCCTGGTAGTGGCTCGAAAGCACGTACTTGATGTCCTCGATGGTCACCTTGCGCTCGGGCACGCGGCTCCAGGGGATGTCGTCGCTCTCGGGCGTGTAGTCGGCGTCGGGACCGTCCCACACATCGCTGGGGTTGAGGCAGCGCTGCATGTACCAGGCGCGCGGCGTGTTGTAGACGTGGTCGCTGTCACTGTGCGAGCCAAAGGCCTCGCGCGGGTTAAAGACCGCAGCGGGACCATCGCCCTTAACGCCCAGCGTCAGATCCAGATGCCACTCGGCCATCCAGGAGCGCAGGTCGGCGGAGCACATGTGGTCGACCTGGGCGCCCTCGGCGTCGTCCAGGTCAAAGCTATCGATACCCAGCTGGTTGGGCATGGTCACGTAGGCATCATCGGGCACGCGCTTGGCGATCCAGTGGTGGCCGCCGATGGTCTCGAGCCACCAGATCTCGTCAACATCACTAAAGGCGATGCCGTTGTTCTCGTAGGTGCCGTAGCGTTCGAGCAGGTCGCCCAGGATGCGCACACCGTCGCGGGCGGACTTGGCGTACGGCAGCACCAGGGTCACCATATCCTCCTCGCCCAAACCACCGGGCTGCGCCGGAACATAGCCGTCCTCGCCCTCGTTGCCCTTGGCGGGCACGTAGTCCACGAGCGGATCGGCGCCGCGGACGCGCTCGTTGGTGGTGAGCGTCTCGGTTGCGGACATGCCAACATTGAGCTCGTTGAAGCCGGCCTCGGCCCAAATGCCATGACCGGGGACAACGTCGGGGACGCTTGTATAACGCATGGGATTATCGGGCAGCTCAACGGTCAGGTGGCTCAAGACGCTCGTGTAGACACGCGGCTGCTCGTCGGGGTGCACAACACGCATGCGCTTGGGCTCAAACACCCCGTTGGACGAGTCCTCGTTGCGGGCAACCAGCGTCGACCCGTCGTAGCTCGCGTTCTTACCAACCAAAATCGTTGTGCACGGCATGCGCATCCTCCTTGAGCGAAGAAATCAAACGGCAACAGTGTATCGCTTCGGCGCAAAAAGGGCGAAGCCACAGCTCCGGCAGCCCCTGTGGTCAAAAAATGCCAAATATGAGTACTGTCACCAATTTAGTAGCAGCAATTTTCCTTCTAGCAAGTGCCGGAAATCCCCAATTGTCCAAAAGCAAGACAACGTTATTCCCCACAGGTTCAATAAAATGGGCTCCCTAACGATAATGAATATCGCTAGGGAGCACATATGACATAAAATATATGTGACTATCTTTGCAACAGTACTCATATTTGGCATTTTTTGACCACGAGGTATATGACCGGCCCCTCAAACAGCCCAAAACGCCTATTTCGATGCACGCTCCGCCGCCTCGATCACGTGCTTGGCGAGAATCGCAGTGGTCACAGCCCCCACGCCGCCCGGCACCGGAGTAATTGCGCCAACAACCGGCTCCGCAGCATCAAAATCGACGTCGCCGACCAGCTTGCCGGCGGCCTCGTCCCAGTTGATGCCCACATCGACGATCGTCTGGCCCTCGCGGACCGCATCCGCGCCAATCGTGCGCGCACGTCCAACCGCGGCAACAACAATGTCGGCAGAACGACACTCGGCAGCCAAGTCGCGCGTATGCGTATGGCACGTCGTCACTGTGGCATTGCGAGCCGTAAGCATGGCGGCAACGGGACGGCCAATCACCAGCGATCGACCGACGACCGCGACTTTGGCACCGTCCAGCTCAAGGCCGTAATGGTCCAGCAACGACAGCACGGCCTCGGCCGTGCATGGAGCAAAGCCCTCGCCTCGCCCCGAAAGCGTGGTAAGCAGCGAGGCCGGCGTCATGGAGTCAACGTCCTTGGCAGGATCGAGTGCCGCGGCAACTGCATCCTCGTCAAGCCCAGCGGGCAACGGACGAAACATCAGGCAGCCATGAACAGCGGGGTCGGCATTGATGTCCTCGATGGCCGCCAACAGCTCGTCCTGCGAAACATCGGAGGGAAGCAATACGCGGCGAACCTCGATGCCAACCTTCTCGCAGCGCTTGAGGGCACCGCGCTCGTAGGACAGGTCGTCCTCGCGCTCGCCCACGCGCACGATAGCAAGCGTCGGAACAACGCCGTGCTCGCGCAAAGCCACGCAGCGAGCGGCAAGCTCCTCAGTCAACGCGCGGGCGACGGGAGCGCCCTTCAACAGCTCTGCCATGGCTATCCCCTCTTCCTTGCGGCGTCAGCGGCGCGGCGCGCCAGAGCATCGGCGCGCGGCAGCCACGTATCGAGCAGCTCGTCACATGCAGCCTCGAGCTCCTCGGCGCGGGCACGATCCTTCATAGACGTGGTGTTCGCAAAGAGCGTCAGGCTCGCGCCCTGCATGGCAGCGCGGCAGAACACGGCACCGCACGCCACGTCGGAGAGCAGCTGTCGGGAGCCCTTGTCCGCCATGTCCTCGAGCAGCGCCAGCGCGCGCCCGCAGGCATCCATGATCCGATACGGCGGCATGGCCGCCACGCGCAACGCGTCCTGAATCGCCGCGGGTCGAGCCGGGTCCTCGCGCGGAATACCATACGACGCGGACACCTGGCCGTATGCACGAACATCCTCGGCAACCAGACCCACTAGTTCCTGCGCCAACTCGTCTGCCTGGGCAAATGCACGCGTAAGATCGTCCGCCCGATCGCTAAGCGCGGGATTGGTCGCCCCGTAGCGAGCGACCATCCCGCAAAGCGAGGCGCCCAGCGCGCCCACAAAGGCGCTCGCGCTACCGCCGCCGGGAACCGGCTCGCGCGCGGCCAGCGCCTCGGCAAACCCACGGCAGGTCTTGTCCATCATCTCTTGGCTCATACGTATGCACCTTCAAGTCATATAGATCGGTCGGGCGGCAACCGCCGACCAACCGCATCAAACACGTAATGATGCTAAGTCTAGCCCATAAGCACATGAGCGTCAGCACACCTGGCCATCGCGGATTTCTATGACGAACGATAGGCGTCGGCGCCGCAAACATGGGACACATGGCCCACCTTTCGAGACTCCCGAACGGTACAAACTGGGGCATATCTATAAGTAAGGAACCCGTTGGGGCACGGCCGCGCAACGGCCACAAGCGATGAACGGAGGCATAAGCCGCACAGTACACAGAGACATCCGCCGCCAGCGCAATCAGTACCCCAACAGCATGCGGCGCCGTGATGTCATCGGCAGACAAGGAGGACGCCGCCATGAAGAAAAAGACCTTATCGATCCTTTCCCTTTGCATCGCCCTCTTTGCCGCGCTCGCCCTCGTGGGCTGCGGCGGGAACGCATCGGGCGGAGGCAGCAGCGCCGCCAAGGGCGAGAGCAAGGAAAAGGCCCCCGTCGCCGAAAAGACTGACTTTATCTGGTTTAAGGTCGAGATGCCCGAGGGCGTTGGCGTAAGCGACTCCGCCGGCAAGAACGCCGACAGGGTCCAGCTCACCTTCCCCGAAGACGAGAACGGTTCGGCCGATCGCTTTATCCCCGTTTGGAAAAAAGCGCTGACGGCAGAGGAATCCCACGCCGACCAGGCAGAAAAGAAAGGTGATACGTTCCAGTGGAAGGATGGCGGGTCCGTCGAGTATAACGGCAGGACGTGGCTCGTCGGAACGTACGAGGACGACAGCGGCGTCTCAACCCTCCTCTTTACCGACGTTGAGCCGGGAAGCGTCTACGTCCTCATCTCGAACTTCGATCTGCATAAGAAAGAAACCGAGGCGCTCCTCAACTCCATCGAGTTCCCCGATGACATGGCGAAGGCAGTTGCCGAGGCACGCGAAGTTGAGATTTCGAGCATCGAGATCAAGTAGCAAGGGTTCGCGCACGCCCGCACGAACGCCCCATTAAATGAACGGGCACCCAACCCCGGGGAGGGCCGACAGCATCGGCCCTCCCCCCTTTTTTGTCCGGCAAAACATTGCCACTTGTCGGCGCAAATCCGGCCCCCAGAATGGGACACATGGCCCACCCGAACGAGCCGCTCGCGCGTACAGTAAAGGCAGGTAATCCATGGGCGGTTACAGATCGAGGAGGACACGACCATGAAAAAGAAGGCCTTAGCGATTCTCACCCTCTGCATCAGTCTCTTTGCCGCAGTTGCCCTGGTGGGCTGCGGTGGCAGCGGCGGCGCTACCGGAAGTGGCGGTGGCGGTGCAGAAAAGCTAGCCGTGGATATGAGGACCGACTTCATCTGGTTTAAGGTCGAGGTCCCCGAGGGCGTCGAGGTCACCGACGTCGCAGGCGATACCGCCGACAGGGCCCAGTTTAAGTTCACCGAGAGCGAGCACGCCAGCGATCGCTTCATCCCCGTCTTCGATCCTGACAAGAACGCCGACGAGCTGTTCGACTACGAGGCAAAGTGGAATGCCAGCTTTGAGTGGACCGAGAATGACCCCGTCAAGTACAACGGCAAGACTTGGCGCAACGCTTCCTATACACACTCGGGCGGCGTGACGACTGAGTACTTCACCGAAGCAGGCGGCGGCAGCGTCTACGTACGCATCGACAACGTCGAGGAGCACAAGGATGCCGTCGAAACCATGATGAAGTCTCTGGAATTTGCCGATGATATCGCCAAGGCCAAGACCGAGGCCATGGATGTTAAGCTCGACGATATCGAGATTAAGCGCTAAAGCTCCAACGGCATGCAGCAGCGCCGTTTTAGCTCAACCGGGATGCAAGGTGCGACTCCTTGCATCCCGGTTTTTTGTGTTCGAAAGCGCCCGGTCACATCACCATATTGAGCACGTTGACGAATTCCTGAGCCCGGGAGCGGTTGCTCAGGCTAAAGACACAGGCAGTTAACAGCCTGTTGCGTAGGAAAACGTCACGGCCCTTGATCCTGTTAACGCCCGTGATGTCCTTAAGGTAGACAATCTCGGTATGCTTGCCACCAAACGTGCCCTTCTTGAGCACCTCAATGCGGTTAGGGTAGATCTTGACGTCTTTAAACCTGCCCGAACCTTTGTCCTGGAACAGCAGAGTGTTGTTGTCCATAAGCGCCACCCCTATGAGGTTCGATAAAACTGTCTCTATGGTCACATTCTAGTCACCGAAAGGCTCCCATGCGAAGGTGCCAGACAGCACAGCAATTCGTGTCCGCGCGAGGCTTTAAACTAAATGCAATAAAGATGCATTCCACAAGAGGAAAGTGGGGCGACAGTGATGGGCGAACTGGTAAACCGTGGAGAATCGGCAATCGTGCCAGAAGTTTTTTACAAGCAGGTTTCCTCGATTCTCAACGCCGCTCGCGACAAGGCCTATACCGCCGTTAACTTTGCGATGGTTGAGGCGTATTGGGAGATCGGCAAGAGCATTGTTGATGAGCAGGGCGGAGAGGAGCGCGCCAAGTATGGAGAGGCGCTGCTCAAGGCCCTCGCAATCAGACTTACCAAGGATTTTGGTAAAGGTTTTGAAGCAAGAGAGCTGCGTAAAATGCGTCAGTTCTATCTTGCATTTCCAATTCGGGACTCACTGCGTCCCGAATTGAGTTGGACACATTATCGCAGGTTAATACGCATTCCTGACCCCGAAGCTCGCACCTGGTACATGAACGAATGCGCCGATTCTCGCTGGAGCACGCGTCAGCTCGAGCGCCAGATCAACACCATGTTCCGCGAGCGCCTGCTTGCCAGCAAGGACAAGGAGGCCGTCACCCAGGAAATCCAAAAGAGCGCCCCGGCTCGTCGCCCCGAGGATATCATCCGCGACCCATATGTACTGGAGTTTTTAGGTTTCTCGGACGATACTGCGTTCCGCGAGAGCGATCTAGAGCAGGCGCTCATCACGCATCTTCAGAAGTTCCTGCTGGAGCTTGGCCGTGGTTTCGCTTTCGAGGCGCGCCAAAAGCGCATCACCTTTGATGGGCGCCATTTCTATATTGACCTTGTGTTTTACAACTATCTGATGCGCTGCTTCGTGCTCATCGACCTTAAGACCGATGACCTTACGCATCAGGACCTGGGCCAGATGCAAATGTATGTGAACTACTACACGCGCGAGCTCATGAACGAAGGCGACAATCCGCCTATAGGCATCGTGCTCTGCGCGGACAAAAGCGACTCGATTGTCGAGTACACGCTGCCCGAAGACAACGACCAAGTGTTTGCCGCCAAATACTTGCCGTATCTTCCAAGCAAGGAAGAGCTGGCGCGCGAGCTGAGTGCCGAGTACCGCGCCATCAACGAAGCGACTAATGGCGAAGCGCAAGGGTAGCAGCACGTTGCGACCGATGCCCCCGACGGCGTTTCATATCCCCCGACATAAGAGGAGCGCTCCATGACAGACAGACCGAAAACGACACTGCGCGACTGCATCTATGGACTTGCCGTCGGCGACGCGTTGGGCGTTCCCTACGAGTTCAGGCCCCGCGGCACGTTCAAATGCACGGACATGATCGGCTACGGCACACATGGGCGGCCCGCCGGCACCTGGAGCGATGACACGTCCATGACGCTTGCTACCTGTGACTCGATTAGGGAGCTCGGGCACATCGACACCGCAGACATGCGCGACAAGTTCGTAAGCTGGATTGCCCGTGGCGAGTATACGATCGACGGCGTTTTCGATTACGGCGGCACGACTGCCCGCGCCTTGCGTACCGGCAAAGGAGGCTCCGGCGAGCGCGACAACGGCAACGGCTCGCTCATGCGCATCGCGCCCCTGGCGTTCACCGATGCGACGAACAACGAGATCAGCGAGGTCTCCGCGATTACGCACGCCCACAGAACGTCGACCGACGCGTGCATCATATTTGTCGAGCTGATGAGGACCGTGATGAACGGCACGCTTCCCTCGTGGGCGCTTCATCTGAAAGGTGTGCCTGAGCAGGAAATCAGGTCCGGCGGCTTCGTGCGCGACACCCTTAAGGCAGCCACCTGGTGCTTCGTCAACACTAACAGCTACGAAGATTGCGTGCTTGCCGCCGTCAACCTAGGCGACGACACCGACACCACCGCAGCCGTCGCAGGCGCCCTCGCCGGCACGGCCTACGGTATCGAGGCAATTCCACGGGAGTGGATCGACACCCTGCGCGGTAAAGAGCTGATTGAGAGCTGCCTGTTTTAGGGCGCCATACAAGAAATAAGGCTGGAGGCACCATGGAGAGGAAGATCGCGAATATCGATGAGTTCCAAATGGACGAGAACGAGGTCCCGATGCTCCCAGCAGGACTGAAGGAAGAAGCCAACCTCTACGTCCTCCCTGACGGGCGTGACCTCCCCAACGGGGTCTACCGGACCGAAGATGGCTGCTCACTCATTTATGAGCCATCCGGGCCCAGCTTCTTCGGGGAGATGCTTGCTCAATTCAAAGAGTGTTAGAGGTTTGATTGCCCGTTAGATCGACACTGTTCCGAACCATGGGATGGGCAGGATGTCTCCCACCGCGGCCTGTGAGGTAAAATCTTGACTGCCGCGGAATCCGCCTGCGGGCAACGCTCCGATCTCCGATTGGGGTGAAGCCTATGAACTTGTTTCTTGAAATCCTGCGCCTCTCGATGTATGTGACCGGCATTGCCCGGAACCTCTACTCGATCTGGCGGGAATATAAGCAGTAACGGATAGCGAAGGGAGTCATGAAAAGGGCCGGTTGCAGCCGGCCCTTTAGACGATAATACCTGCGTTGCCCGCGCTTCCGAAGTGTGACTAGCTGAGGAGCGGGTTCCGCGGCACAACCTGATTTTACCCAGTGAGACGGCTCCTTTGCAGTCGCTCCACCGTTTATTTACATCTGCTGCCACGAGCAGATGTCGCACGGACGAGAGCAAAGAAGCGATGCCGGCGCGGCCAACAGAGCAGACAACCCGCACGACCAGAGAAATGACAAAAGCGTTCGCTGCTTCGATTCCTTATCCGAATCCAGGCGCTTGTCCTAACGTCGTCCAACCATACCCGCCATCTCCAATTCACATAAAAAGCCGTCCCGAAGGACGGCTTGCGCGGCGGTAGGATTTGCACCTACGTCTCCTCAATCAAGGGCACTCCTCGTCCTGTGCTACTTTCCGCGCTTTTATTATCCAATTTGCCTACGACCTTATCAACCACAGCCAACTCATCCGGCGCCAACCTTGCCGCACCCTTCATTGAGTCGTCCTCATTGTAGTCGCAGCCGTGGCGCACATGAAAGCGATGGCAAGCACCAAGCCGGTGTGCCTGTTGGCTGGCGAGCGATAATTGATTGACAGGGTCTATCTGACTGGGAAAAATATAGACAAGGCAAGTAGTAGCATAGCCTGGAGTGCCCTTGATGGAGGAGACCCCGGTTCAAATCCGGGCGCTTGCCGACAGCCGTCCCCCGGGACGGCTTTTTATTGACGATTTGAGGCAATCACAAGCCCTTAACAAAGCCCCCTCTTGGCATCGAATTGGACGCTTTTGAGTCCACTAAATAGGACGAGCCGACGTCGACGCATCGGACACCTTCCCGGCATCGCTGACAATCGATGCAAAAACGGAACGTCGTGCCCCAGTCGTAGCTGGGACGACGACTTTATCGCACTCAAGGAATTTGTCAGGCTCTTCAGTGCCAGCTTCACCAGCCCGGAATCCGCCGATCAGCTAAGGCGTTATTTCATAAAATCGGATAAATTATTCAATGAGATACTTGGAAAGTCGAGAAGAGGCTAACGTGTACATCTACCTCAACAAGGACGACAGCGCAAAGCTGGATCGCCTTATGCGTGAGTACGAACGGGTCTTTCACGAGAGGTGCTACGCCTACTGCATGAATGACCCCATTGCCGAGATAGAGAAGTGTCTGAAGACCGGCAAGCCGTCAAAAATCAAGCCTGAACCTCAGGCACTCTATTAGAGCAGTTTAAGACCTCGCCTCGGCTGGGCTTTTCCGCCACAGCTTTAATCACGGACAGCATCTGCGCGGCACTCAGCACGGGGCAGCCCGCACTCCTGCGAGCTGCCCCGTAGCCCTAAGCTTCAAGTTACAGCGCCAACCGGCACCGCTCCCCTACTTCCCAAAAATCGCGCCGAACAGGCCCTTGCGTTTGGGCTTTTCTTCTCGGTAGGAACCCTCGGCAACCGCTGCCACCTGACGCGGCTGTTCGCCGTCTCCACGGCGCACGATCTGGTATAGGAAGGGCGATTTAACGTATTTGACCTCGATGGGCGTGGCGTGCACGGTACTTTCGTTCGATAGATGCAGGCTCGGGTTGAGCGGCGCCACCACATGCGTCTCACGCTTGTCGCTAAACACCACCGCGGCCGCGCGGCCCGTCTGGCCGTTTACGGCAATGCGCACCTGCTCGCCATCGCGGCTGTCCGTCGCTGGGCGATCGACAAAGTAGACCGGTACCATCACCAGGCCGTCCTTATGCTTGCGAGCCTTGCGCGCCCAGGTGCGGATGCTCTTTTTATTGAGCCCCAGCACCGCCTCGGCATCGTTGCCGGCAATGTCGAGCGCCAGCTTATCAATGACCACCTGGTCCTTGGTAGACGCATCGACGGAGACAACGCGGAAGTCGCCTTCCTGCATGGCCGGGTCAAACGGCCCAACCTTGGCAAAGTCCCACGGCTCCAAAATGCCCATAAGGCGAACGTCCAGGTAGTTTGCCCGCGGATACGCCCAGTCGAGCACCTCGTAGTACACCAGGGTCTCCTTGCTCAGCCCCTTGCCCGGGAAGGACGCCATCATGCGCAGGTCCGCGAGCGCCATGGGGAAGTAGAAGAGCATCATGTCATTTTGAATCGCGTCTTCCACGTCGTGCCCGGCAAAGGCGTCGGGGTACTGGCGCACCAGCTGCAGCGCGTTGACACGCGCCTGCTGCGGCGTTATCTCGCAAGGAATACCCTGCTCAGGCACATACTCAGCACCCACGCCCATGGTCAGGCGCTTACTAAACGTGCCGGGCTTGAGCAGGTCGGCAACGCCGATCTTATTGCCGCAGGACGGACACTCAAACACGCGTTGGGTCGATTCGCCCTCAAAGGACGCGCCGCAGAAGGGGCAGGGAATGCTCACGTGCGCTGCCTCCTGGAACTCCTGAGCCGTGCCGCGGTCCTCCCACAACAGATGCTCCAGAACCGACTGGTTGCGCCAGTACGCATTAAAGAAATACCAGTCGGGGTCCACCGGACGCTCGAGCTGCGACACGTGGGTGAGCTTAAGCAGTCCATCGACAACCGTCAGCGGCGTATGGCGAATGCCCAGGGCGCTCTTGGGCTCCCCCGCATCGGCCTGCCACGGAACGACCGTGCCGCAATAGGCGCACTCAAAGCTGCGTTTAGCCTGGTGTGAGTACATAGGGCCGCCGCAGTTTTGGCATTTAATGGCAAACATCTCGTCCATGGATACGTCCTCCTTTGCGCAGGGGCTGTCGACATTAAGTATGTCGGGCAGGCAGGTACATGCCCATACCCATGTGGCCCAAAATGGAGCACCAGGTCGGACAAGAAGGGCCGCTCGTTAGCTCCAGCAGACCATTGCTGCATTTTCTGAGCATCGGCACACGGCGCGTCCATGCGAGCTACACTATCCCCTTAACCATGATTGTGAGGACGATTGCCATGCTATTTGTAAATCGGCTGGTACATACGCTTGTTCCCGGCAGTGAGGACGAGCCGGTCGATACAACTTGTCGCACCAACGCGGGCTTTGCCGCAAGCCTCATCTGCATTGGCCTCAACATTACCCTGTGCCTAGCCAAGGGCATCGCGGGCCTGCTCGCCGGCTCCGTCTCGCTCATCGCCGACGCCTTCAACAACCTCTCCGACGCCTCGAGCAACATCGTGAGCCTGCTCGGATTCCGCCTTGCCAGTCGCCCGGCGGACGAAGGCCACCCCTATGGACACGGCCGCTACGAATACCTCGCCGGTCTGGTTGTCGCCGTCCTCGTTTGTGCTGTCGGCATCAACCTGATCCTGGAGTCGGTTACCAAGATTATCAAGCCCTCCCCCACCGCCTACACGCTCGTTTCCCTTGCGGCACTGGCTACATCCATGCTCGTTAAGCTCTGGATGGCCGCGTTCAACCGCACGCTGGGCAACCGCATCGACTCGGAGACGCTCATCGCCACGGCGCAGGACTCCAAAAACGATGTCATCACCTCGGGCTCGGTCTTGGCGGCGGCGCTTATTTCGCAAACGACAGGCTTTGATCTCGACGGCTGGGCGGGCCTGGGCGTGGGCATCTTCATTTGCATCAGCGGCATGGGCCTGGTACGCGACGCCATCAGCCCGCTGCTGGGGCAAGCGCCCGACCCCAAGCTCGTTCAAGCGATTCGCGACAGGATTATGTCGTACCCCCAGGTCTTGGGCACACACGACCTGATGGTGCACGACTACGGCCCCGGCCGCCAGTTTGCCAGCGCACACGTGGAAATGCCCGGCGAGGGCGATGCCTTTGAGCACCACGAGATCCTGGACACCATCGAACACGACATCAAGCGCCAGATGGGCATCGACATTACACTGCACTGCGACCCCATCGCAACGACCGGTGACGACCTGCGCGGCTGGGTCAAGCGCGGCGTAGCGCAGATCGACCCCACGCTTTCCATCCACGACCTGCACGAACACGATGGCTTTGTGTCATTTGACCTGGTGCGTCCCGACGGCTTTGACATATCCGACGAGGAGCTGCTGGAGCTCGTCACGCGCATCGTGCACGAGCGCAGGCCCGATGCATCATGCGTCGTCACATTTGACTCGGGCTTTAGCTCGCCCGACCGTCCGGCAGAGCAGCTGTAATCGACAGCAAAACGGGACGCAGGACCGCCGACCAACGCGCCTATGCGCCCGGTCACGCGATCCTGCGTCCCGTTTTTGTTTGCACTGCTAAGGCTCTAGCCGCTCGGCCGCTAGTTTCCCTGTGCGCCCGAAATGCCGTTTTGTAGGGCGTTCCAGGCATCCGTCGCCATGTCTCCCAAGTTCTGCGCGGTATCGCCCAGGTTTTGTGTCGTATCGCCCAGCTCTTGCGCCTTGTCTCCCAATTCCTGCGCCTTGTTGCTCAGGTCCTCCAGCATGTTGGAGCTCGAGCTGTCGGTGCCGCTTTGGCCGTCAGACGAGTTGCCCGAGCTGTTCTTGTGCGTGAGTTGAATTTCAAGGTTACCGTTGTCGTTATAGTAGGCAGAAGTAACAACCCAGTTGGCATCGACGACGGGCGTTGAGCCATCATCAGTCAGGACAACGGCATTCGAAAGATCGGCGCCACGCGACTTGAGAAGCTTCTTAGCGTTGGACCAGTACTGCCCCGGGATATCGCCCAGCTCTACTGCACCTGTCTGGTCGACCTCTGTCTGCTCAGCCGTCGTGCTGGTTGTAGCACCTCGCTTGTTGAGCATGCCCGTCACGATGGCAAACACAACCGACAGCGCAAAAAAGATCGCCAACACAATGAGGATCTTCTTGATCACGCTCGACGAACGCGACGGCGTCTCTTCCTCGTCCTCACCATACTGCGGAATCGATTTGGGATACTCGCGATAGGGCTGGCGCGCATACGGATCGCGCGACTCATAACGAGGCTGGGCCTGCGCCGTGCGCGGCATATACGTCGTCTGCTGAGGCTGCGGAATGGGATTTTGCGGCAGGTTGTCATAAGCGCCTGCCGCCGCATTGTCATACGGGTCCGGCGCCGCATTGCCATACGGATCCTGCGGTGCATAATCAAACGGATCCCGCGGTGTATCGCCATAGCCCATAACTCGTGTGGGTTCGGCGGACGCCTGCGTCGTATCGGGGGCAGCATTGCCGGGGTTCGACACAATGCGGGTCGCATCGGCGCTGCCGCCAGCCTGTGCGGAGCCATATCCGCCCATCACGGTCGTCTTGTCCTGGTCCATGCAACGTTTCCTTTCCGTCGCCTGCAAGCATCAAGTTATCCATGCATTCTACCCGCGCAAAAGCCTATGATGGGCAAAGCCCGCCGGTATCTACAAGACATGCGCGGGCCTAAGGATCAAAAAGCCCCGCCGGGCCTTGGTAGGCGCGGCGGGGCGGGCAAGCGGCTATGAGTAGCAGGCTTAAAACAGGCCGGTGATGTTGCCGTCGTTATCGACGTCGATGTTTTCGGCCGCGGGGACCTTGGGCAGGCCCGGCATGGTCAGAACGCTGCCGGTCAGCGCGACCACAAAGTGGGCACCGGCGGAAACCTTGAGCTCGCGCACGGTGATGCGGAAGCCCTCGGGAGCGCCCAGCGCCTTGGCGTTGTCGCTAAAGCTGTACTGCGTCTTGGCGACGCACACCGGCAGGTTGCCAAAGCCGTTCTCGCGCAGCTCGGCAAGCTGACGCTTGGCAGCCGGCGTAAAGTCGACGCCGTCGGCGCGGTAGACCTTAGTGGCAACGGCCTCAAGAGCATCGGCAACATCGGCACCGTCCTCGTAGGCAAACTTGAGCTCGCTCGGCTGCTCAATCAGGCGCATAACCTCATCGGCCAGGTCGAGCGCGCCCTCGCCGCCCTTGGCCCAAACCTCGGACAGCTTAACGTTGACGCCGAGCTTCTGGCACTCGGACTCGATGAGCTCGAGTTCGGCCTCGGTGTCCGTCGGGAAGCGGTTGATGGCGACCACGCAGGGAAGACCATAGACGCTCTGGATATTGTCGACGTGGCGCAGCAAGTTGGGCATGCCGGCCTTGAGGGCATCGAGGTTCTCGTCGTTAAGGTCGGCCTTGGCAACGCCGCCGTTGTACTTAAGCGCACGGGCGGTGGCGACAATCACGACGGCGCTGGGGCGGACGCCCGTCATGCGGCACTTGATGTCGAGGAACTTCTCGGCACCCAAATCGGCGCCGAAACCGGCCTCGGTAATGGCGACATCGCCAAAGCGCATAGCCATGCGCGTAGCCATGATGGAGTTGCAGCCGTGGGCGATGTTGGCGAAGGGGCCGCCGTGGACAAACGCGGGCGTACCCTCAAGCGTCTGCACCAGGTTGGGCTTGAGCGCATCCTTAAGCAGCGCAGCCATGGCGCCCTGAGCCTTGAGGTCGCGGGCGCGGACGGGCTCGCCGGCAAAGCTGTAGCCGACGACGATCTCGCCCAGGCGCTCCTTGAGGTCATTGATACTCGTGGACAGGCACAGGATCGCCATGACCTCGGAGGCAACGGTGATATCGAAGCCGTCCTCGCGCGGCACGCCCTGAGCCTTGCCACCAATGCCGTCGATAACGTGGCGCAGCTGGCGGTCGTTCATGTCGACGACGCGCTTCCAGGTGATGCGCTTAACATCGATACCGAGCTGGTTGCCTTGCTGAATATGGTTGTCGAGCATGGCAGCCAGCAGGTTATTGGCGGCGCCAATAGCATGGAAGTCGCCGGTAAAGTGCAGGTTGATATCCTCCATGGGGATGACCTGAGCCCAGCCGCCGCCGGCGGCGCCGCCCTTTACGCCAAAGACGGGACCGAGCGAAGGCTCACGCAGGGCCACAGCGCTCTTGACGCCGCGACGGCGCAAACCATCGGCCAGACCGATAGTCGTGGTGGTCTTGCCCTCGCCGGCGGGCGTGGGATTGATAGCGGTCACGAGGACGAGCTTGGCCTGGTGATCGGTCGGCTCGTTGAGCAGTGAATAGTCAACCTTAGCCTTGTCGAAGCCATACGGAATCAGGTGCTTTACGTCGACGCCGGCGTTCTTAGCCACCTCGGTAATGGGCAGCGGCGTGACGGAACGTGCGATTTCGATGTCAGTAGGCATGGGCGGTCCTTTCGTTACCGGATGAGAAAAAGACCAATCCAGCATAGCACGGGCGCGCAATAGTAAAACACCCGTAACCGACGAACGGCGATATGTTTACCCGATGCCCAGCGATAGCCTACAGATGCGCTAAAACAAGCCCATTCCTACAGGGTCGGTTCAATACCCAAATGCTCGAATGTGCGAAGCGTTGCCTGGCGACCCTGCGGTGTGCGAATCATCAACCCGCACTGCAGCAGATAGGGCTCGTAGACATCCTCGAGCGTACCCGGGTCCTCGCCCACCGCACTGGCAAGCGTCGTCAGGCCGACGGCACGTCCGGAGAACGTCTTGGCAAGCGTCTCCAAAATGCGAATATCCATCCAGTCCAAGCCAAGCTCGTCGATCTCGAAGAACTCGAGCGCCTGACGGCAAATGTCAAGCTCAATAGGACCGTTGCCGCGCACCTGCGCGTAGTCGCGCACGCGCTTGAGCAGACGGTTGGCAAGACGCGGCGTACCGCGCGAACGCGAGCCGATCTCGAGTGCGCTGGGATGGTCGATCGTCACACCCAGGATGGTTGCCGAGCGCGTCACAATCTGGGCGAGCTCCTCGACAGTGTAGTAATCCAGGCGATACGAAATGCCAAAACGGTCGCGTAGCGGGCCGGTCAACATGCCCGAGCGAGTTGTTGCCGCCACCAGCGTGAACTTGGGGATATCCAGGCGAATCGAGCGCGCCGCCGGACCCTTGCCGATCACGATATCGAGCGCAAAGTCCTCCATCGCGGGATAGAGGACCTCCTCGACCGAGCGGTTGAGACGGTGGATCTCGTCGATAAACAGCACATCGCCCGGTTGCAGGTTGGTAAGGATGGCAGCCAGGTCGCCGGTGCGCGCGATGGCCGGACCACTCGTCGTCTTAATCTGAGCGCCCAGCTCGTTGGCAATAACCGCAGCCAGCGTGGTCTTACCCAATCCCGGAGGGCCCGAGAAGATCACGTGGTCAAGCGTCTCGCCGCGGCTCTGCGCCGCCTCGATGAGCACGCGCAGGCTCTGCTTGATGTGCTCCTGACCGCAGTAGTCATCCAGGCGCTGGGGGCGCAAGGTGCGGTCAACATCGAGGTCCTCGGGCGTCAGCTCCGAGCCCACCATGCGCTCACCGTGCGACATGGATGCCGCCGGCGAGTTGCCGGGCGTCGCCCACAGGTCCTGAGAGTCATCGGCTTCCCACATCACGCATCCATTCCGAGTCGCTTAAGCGCCGCGCCGAGCA
>DBFBFY010000038.1:0-5001 GCA_048201615.1 Collinsella sp. | reverse complement strand
TATAACGAAGTGCATCGACGCGGGGTTTTCGCCGTCGCACGTCATCGGCATGCAGGGGCCCTTCACCCGCGAGCTCAACGAGGCGATGCTTCGGCAGGTGGGCGCCCAGTGGCTTGTGACCAAGGACTCGGGAACCGTAGGTGGCACGGCCGAGAAGATCGCCTCCGCGCGCGACGTGGGAGCGCGCTGTATCGTGGTCGCCCGTCCCGCCGAGGGAGGCGGGGCCCTTTCGCTTCGGGAAGTGGAAGACGCGCTCTTACGGGAGTTCGCGCGCTAGGCGCTCGCCGCGCCTGCGCGCCCTCTCGCCCGCGAGGAGGGGCGCCCCAATCAAGCTCGACCCGTACAAGCCCGTCATCCACCAATAGCTCGAGGGCGACGCCCGGAACTGGCGCAAACAGCCCTTCAATAAGTTGCGGTGAAATAGTGTCTGTTTTTGCTGCTAGATAGCATATTCAGTCCCTAATTCACCGCAACTTGTTGGTGGTGGCTTACTGGTAGCGAAGGCACTCCACCGGATCGAGCTTTGCCGCGCGTCGAACGGGGTAGAAGCCAAAGATTACGCCGATGCCGACGGAGACGGCGAAGGCCAGCAGCACCGTGGCGATTGAAAAACTCGGTGTGATTTGCCCGCTGGCTCCGAGCTCGCCAAGAATCCCGGATCCGGAGGCAAACATCGCGAGGCCCCAGGCCAGCAGATAGCCTATCAGGACACCCAGTAGGCCACCGGTGACGCACAGCGCCGAAGACTCGGCCAAAAACTGCGCGGTGATATCGCGACGACTGGCGCCCAGAGCGCGGCGGATGCCGATCTCGCGGATGCGCTCAGTCACGTTGGTGAGCATCATATTCATAATGCCGATACCGCCGACAAGCAGCGAGATGCTGGCGACAGCACCCATGATGAGCGAGAACGCGCCCATAAAGGAGTTGAGTGCATCGATGGCGCTTTTCATGGAGGTCGCCGATACACTGTTGTACTCATCATCCTCCGCGATGCCCTTCATCGCGCGCACCTTGGACTCGATGGTCTTGCAGAGTTCATCCATGTCCGTGCCCTCGGCGGCAAGTGCCGTCACGCTGGGGAATGAAGGATTTTCGTCGCCAAACAGCCCGGCGATGGTTTCGCGTGGCATATACAGCGTGAGCGAGCCCATGGAGTCGCTGCCGCCATCAATCACGCCTACAATCTGCACCTCGCCGTTGGACGCCTTGATGGTTTTCCCCAGCGCATCCTGTTCGTTGCCGTAAAGCTGATCGGCGCCGCCGCGGCTGATGAGCGCCACGCGCGAGCCTGATTGGGACTCGGCCTGGGAATAGGTGCGCCCCGCAACGAGCTTGCTGGCCCCCACGGCGTCGAGCATGTCGCTATCGACACCCTGTGCCATGACGGTGTAGCTTTTATCGCCGGTCTTGTACTCGGTATACGCGCTGTCGACAATGCCGATCTGCTCAATCTGCGGCACCAGTTTTTGAAGCTTCTCGATGTCCGACTCGGTGAGTTCTTGCGACGAATAGATTTGCACCATGCGTGCCGCATTGAGGCCCAGACTGTTGACCAGGCTGTTTTGGATACCGCCGATGAGCGAAGTCATGGCGATAACCGAGGCGATGCCGATGACAATGCCCAGGATGGTGAGCAGGCTGCGCCCCTTGTTGGCCTCGAGCGAGTGAAGGGCTTCCTGGATGAGATCGCGGGCGCTCATACCATCACTCCTTTCAGCGGGATGGTCGAGTCGGAAATCATGGGCAGGCTATCTACGGCGCTGCGCAGGGTTCGCGGTGCATGTGGAATATACGCGCCGTCGTGAATGCGACCGTCGCGGATGGTCACGGCACGGTCGGCCTCGGCGGCGATGCCGGGGTCGTGTGTGATAAGAACGATGGTTTTGCCGCGCTTCTGGAGCTTATGGAAGGTCTCCATCACAAGCGCTCCAGTGGTGGAGTCCAGGTTTCCCGTTGGCTCGTCGGCCAGAAGGATGGGTGGGTCATTGACGAGGGCGCGCGCGATGGCGACGCGCTGCATCTGGCCGCCCGAGAGCTCGGATATGCGGTGGTCCCAGTGGTCGACCGGTAGCGTGACGGCCTGCAGCGCGTGCACAGCGCGCATTTCGCGCTGGCTTCGGGGCACATTGGTGTAGGCCAGCGGCAGCATGACGTTTTCGATAACCGACAGGCGCGGCAGCAGGTTGAAGCTCTGAAAGACAAAGCCAATGCTCAGGGCGCGAACTTCGGTGAGCTCGTCATCATCGAGCTCGGCCACGTTGAGCCCTTGCAGGTAATAGTCGCCCGCCGTCGGCTTATCCAGGCAGCCTAGGATGTTCATGAGCGTTGATTTGCCCGAGCCCGAGGGGCCAGTGATAGCGACGAATTCGCCGGGATTTACCGCCAGGCTCACGTTGTGCAGAATGTGGGCGCACCCCGCCTCGCTCTCAAAGATGCGGTGCACGTTGCGGATGTCGATGACGGGACGCATTACATGCCCTCATCGGCAGACATGCTGCCCGAATCCGCGCTGTAGCCGCCGTCAGCCGTTGCGTCCGCTCCGGTGTCCATGACGAGGGTGTCGCCATCGCGCAGCTTGGTAACCGGCACGTTGGGGTTGATCTCGTTGCCCTGGTCGTCGCGCTTGACCTGTGTCTTGCCTACTACGGCTTCGTTGTCGTTTTGCGTCACGACGGCCACCTTCACGCGACGGGTTTGCTTGCCCTCGTCATCAGTCGCCACGTTGACGTAATAGTGTTCGCCGTCTTCGGTCATGAGCGCCATCGTCGGCACCATCACCACGTCGTCGAGCTGCTCGGTCACCACCGATACCTCGGCCGTCATGCCCGGCTTCAGGCGCGCGTCGGGCGCCTCGATGAGGATGTCGACGTTAAAGGTCACGCTGCCGCCACCGTTGGCGGCGTCGGAGTTTGCCACCGACGCGATGGCCGTGACGGTGCCCTGGCTCACGATATCGGGAAACGCTGGATACGTTACGTTGGCGCTCTGACCAACGGCGATCTTGGCGATGTCCTTTTCGCCCACCTGCACAGTTACCTTCATCTTGGATAGGTCGGCGATCTGCATACACTGCTTGCCGCCGCTCGTATCGCTTTCGCCCATGATCATGCCGCCTGTTACCGTGGCACCCACCTTGGCGTTGAGCTCCACGATACTACCCGAGCTCGGGGCCGTAACCGTACGGCTGGCGGCCTTGGCGTTCGCCCGGTCGAGGTTTGCCTGGGCCGATGCGAGGCTGCGCTGCGCAGCCGAGACGGCGTTCGTGTCCGCTGATGCCGCGGAGACGGCAGCCGCTGTGGAAGCTCCATCGATGTCCGTCGTTGGGGTGGCCTGCGCGGCGGCTGCGGCTTTCTGTGCGTTGGTGAGGTCTTCTTGAGCGGCTGCAACTGCACGCTGCGCCTCGGCAACGTTGCGATCGAGCTCGTCGTTTTTAATGGTCATAAGCACGTCGCCCTCGTTAACGGATTGGCCTGCCTGCACGTTGATGGAATCGATCGTGCCGTCGACAGAAGGGGAGACCACTGAGGACGAAATGGGTTTGAGCTGGCCTTTCGCCTCGACCGTTGTGGTAAACGTGCCCTCGGTCACCATGTCGGTCACAGGCCCACTAGCGCCCTGTGGCTGCGCATTGATAACCAGGGTTGCGACAATGGCAATGAGCGCGATGGCACCCACGACGCCGGCGGCAATACCGCGGCGAATCAGCTTTTTGCGTCGGCGCTCGGCACGTTTTGCCTTGAGCTTGGCATATGCCTCTTCATCGGAAATCTCGGCCGTATCGTTCGCGCGTCCGCTCTGCTTGTCGGCATGTACGTTTGCAATCAGAGGAATCGTTTCGGTGGCACCTTCGGGCGTGCGCTCGGTATCATCTGGGCCCGGGGTGATCGTGGGGACATTCGGCATAGCGTCTCCTTTATAGAAAGAACCTCGATAATTATATGCGCCCACCGGTTGGGGCGGGCGCATAGGACGGTTTCTTTCGGAACTGTTAGATTGGTCGCAGCAGCTCCACGTTGTAGGAATGCGCGCGTTGCACTACGAGTGGACAACCACGCACAGGCCGACTTTGATGCAGTCGTGAAGTGCCTTGGCGTCGGCCAGGCGCAGGTTGATGCAACCGTGGCTGCCGCACCACTTGTACGACTCGGCGTTATCGAAGCTCTTGTCGTTTTGCCAGGTGGCATCGTGGAAGCCGATCATGTTACCCTCGAACGGCATCCAGTAGCTCACCGGGCTCTCGTATTTGGGCTTACCGGTTTCGGGGTCCTTGGCTCCAATCAGGGTGCTGCCGCCGTCGTTGCTGTTGATCTGCCACACGCCCTCGGGGGTTGCGTCTTCGCCCGGTTTGCCGGAAATAAAGTTGGCCTCCCAAACGATATTACCGTTCTCGTCATAGTAGCGCGCGTGCTGCTCGGACAGGTCGACGTCGATATACGCCTTCCAGTCGGGCTCTCCCTTTGCGGTAAAGGTGTCGGCCTTCTGGGAGTACTTGATCTCGATTTCGCCGGTCTGCTTGTTGTTAATGGCGTCCTCGACCTGCTTGGCTAGCGAGCTGCTGTCGATGGACCAACCAAAGTCGCCGCCTTCGACGGCGCACTGCTTGCCATCGCCGCGCGTCCACCAGCGAGTGGAGCCCACGGTATTAAAGCCGTTGGCGAGCTCGGCTGCCCAGCTGCTGATCTGCGACGTATCGAGCGTGGGATTGGCCGGATCGGCAAAGCTGATCCACTGCAACACGGAGCTGCCATCAACCTTGCCGGCATCCTCGCCGTTGAGCTTGAGGGTCACGTTGACGCCCAGGAAGTTGTTGGCGGCATCGCATGCGGCCTGAATCTGATCATCGGTCAGCGTTCCATTGAGTGGCTCATAGGCATCGTTGCCGAGCTTGGAAAGATCTACGGTCTCGGCCAGCGAGGCAAGCTCGAGCTCGGCATACTTAATGACATGCTCGCGGTTGAGTTTTTCGTTGGAGCGCGCCTTCTCGACGGTAAACTTGCC
>DBFBFY010000037.1:0-3380 GCA_048201615.1 Collinsella sp. | reverse complement strand
GCGATTCGTATATCCAGACGGTCAAAGACGCTGGTCTTTACGTTGACGCGGAGACGGCGGACCTTGCGGCACGCAAGAGCATGGGGCATCCCTATATGGTTCAGCTGGTGGGATATTACATGTGGCGGGCTGCTGTCCGGCATGGCTCTCAGGTCATTGAAGTGTGCGATGTCGAGGCTGGCTACGCCGATGCCGTCTCCGAGTTCTACGAAGCGGTTGACGCGCCTCTGTATTACGGGCTGCGCAGTCCACAGCGCCTCTTTATCGAGGCCATGGCTGCTGACGAGGGCAAGCCGACGCGCATGGCGGATATCATTGAGCGCTGCGATCGCACTCAGAGCTGGGCGAGTAAATATCGTGCAAGCCTGATTCGCGAGCGTGTCATCGAGGCTGCCGGATACGGCCTCGTCCGGTTTACCGTGCCCATGCTGGGCGCGTACATTAGCGATCGCATTTTATGGCACGAGTAGGGTGATAAAGGTGACAGAACAGAAGATGAGCCCGCAGGCTATCGAAGTGCGTGGAGCGCGTGTACACAACCTCAAGGACATCGATATCGATATTCCGCTGGGAAAGCTCGTGGGTATTGCCGGCGTGTCGGGTTCGGGCAAGAGCTCGCTGGCGCTGGGGGTTCTTTATGCCGAGGGCTCGCGCCGCTATCTGGAGGCGCTCAGCACCTATACCCGCCGTCGTCTGACGCAGGCCGAACATGCCCAGGTGGATGAGGTCTTGCACGTGCCGGCGGCGCTCGCGCTGCACCAGCGTCCGAGCGTGCCGGGCGTGCGCTCGACCTTTGGTACCATGACCGAGCTCAACAACAGCCTGCGTCTGCTCTTTAGCCGTTGCGCCCATCACGTGTGCCCGCATTGCGGGGCGCGTGTGGAACCGAGCCTTAACGTAGCTGCGGGCCTGTCGCTCACGTGTCCGACATGCGGCCGCGAGTTCTACGCGCCGAGTGCCGAGGATTTGGCTTTCAATAGCGGCGGCGCATGCCCCACCTGTGGCGGCACCGGCGTTATGCGCGAGGTGGACGAGGCGAGCCTGGTGCCCGACGAGTCAAAGACCATCAACGAGGGCGCAGTCCTTCCCTGGGGCACGCTCATGTGGGATCTGATGAAGCAGGTGGCAGGCGAGATGGGCGTGCGTACCGACGTGCCGTTTAACCAGCTCACGCCTCAAGAGCGCGACATCGTGTTTCATGGTCCAGCGGTTAAGAAGCACATTCTCTACGTTCCCAAAAACGGTGAGGGCGCCACGCCGCTCGACTTCACCTATTACAACGCCGTCTATACCGTCGAGAATGCGCTCGCCAAGGTCAAGGACGATAAGGGCTTAAAACGCGTTGCGCGCTTTTTGCGCGAGGGAGCATGCCGTGATTGCGGCGGCACGCGTCTCTCCGAGGCTGCGCGCCAGCCCCAAGTGCGCGGTATCAATCTGACACAGGCGGCGGCCATGACGCTGGGCGAGGCGATTGAGTGGGTGCGCGGGGTGCCTGCATCCTTGCCGCCCGAGATGCAGCCCATGTCGACGGATATCTGCGATTCGTTTTTGGGCGCGGCTCGCCGTCTGGTCGACCTGGGTCTCGATTACCTTTCACTCGACCGCGCCGGTGCCACGCTTTCCACGGGTGAGCGCCAGCGTGTGCAGCTCGCCCGCGTGGTGCGCAACCGGTCGACGGGCGTGCTTTATGTGCTGGACGAGCCTTCGATCGGCTTGCATCCCGCCAATGTCGACGGCTTGGTGGGCGTGATGCGCGATTTGGTGGATGACGGCAACACCGTGGTTGTTGTCGACCACGATACGCGCGTACTGGCGGAAGCCGACTATCTGGTCGAGATGGGCCCCGTTGCCGGAGCAGGCGGCGGTAACGTGATCGCTGCAGGCACGGTAGACGAGGTCGAGCAAGCGCGGGACAGCCGCATCGCTTCGTTTTTGCGTGCCGAGCCCAAGCGCTTGCGTTCACAGGTGGCTGACGACGAAATGTTCGACCAGGGCCACATCCGCATGGCGACCGATACCATCCATACCGTCAAACCGCTCGAAGTCGATATCCCGCGCGGCCGCTTGGTCGCGGTGACGGGTGTTTCGGGTTCGGGTAAGACGACGTTGGTGCTCGAGACGCTCATCCCGGCGCTTAAGGCGCAGGCAGCTGGCGAGCGTCTGCCGGGGCACGTGCGTTGGGTCGATGCCGAGGGCATTGCCCGCGCCAACCTGATTGACGCTACGCCCATTGGCGCCAATGTTCGCTCGACGGTGGCAACTTATGCCGACATCCATGACGAGCTGCGCCGCGCCTTTGCCCGTACGCCCGAGGCTAAGGCAGCTGGCTACAAGGCGGGCGCCTTTAGCTACAACACCGGCGCCTTGCGCTGCCCTACGTGCGACGGCACGGGCTCGATATCGCTCGACGTGCAGTTTTTGCCCGACGTCGAGATCGTCTGCCCGGCATGTCGCGGTTCGCGTTATGCGGACGCGGCTTCGCATATCCATCGTGAGGGCAAGGACGGGAGTCTGCTTACGTTGCCGCAGCTCATGGACATGAGTGTGGACGAGGCCCTCGACGCCACACTGGGACTCAAGAAGGTTCAGACGCGCTTGCAGACCTTGCATGACCTGGGCCTGGGCTATCTCACACTTGGCGAGCCCACGCCGGCGCTCTCGGGCGGCGAGGCACAGCGTCTTAAGCTTGCGAGCGAGATGGGCCGCGTGCAGGACGATGCCGTATTCGTATTCGACGAGCCCACGATCGGCCTGCATCCGCTCGATGTTCAGGTGCTATTGAACGTGTTTGACGGTCTCGTTGCCAAGGGCGCCACAGTCATCGTGATCGAACACGATCTCGACCTTATCCGCAATGCCGATTACGTGGTCGACATGGGCCCGGGCGGTGGCGATGCGGGCGGGCAAATCGTCTGCTCCGGTACGCCGGGCGACATCGCGGCCTGCTCCGCAAGCATTACCGGCCGCTACCTATAGACAATGAGGCAAAGGGACAGCCCCTTTGCCTCATTGATGCCTATTTCACGCATTGAGCCGCGAGGTAGTCGCGGAAGAATGGCAATTCAAATGCGACGAGCCCTCGTCCTCGTTCCCCGATGATGCCGGCATCTATCATGCGGCGTCGGTAGCGGGAGACCTGCTGCGGCGAACGCTTAAGGCGCTCGACAAGGTCAGCGGTGGTGGACTCTTCCTCGTCATCGAGCATGGCGATGAGGAATCGCTTGTCCTCTGCAGTGAGCTCCCGATAGGTTGCCGCGAGGATTCGGTCGTCCATCTCGTCGCGCGCGATTTTGATTCCCAGGTCAAAGTCGCGTGACGAGATTTCCTTCGAATCGCTTGTGAGATCCCAGGCACGGTAGCCTACGAGTTGCAATAGGAAG
>DBFBFY010000036.1:0-24565 GCA_048201615.1 Collinsella sp. | reverse complement strand
CACCCTCATGCTGGCGGGCATCCGGGACATCCTGGTCATCTCCACGCCGACCGACCTGCCCAACTTCGAGCGCCTGCTCGGTGACGGCTCGCGCTACGGCGTCAACCTCTCCTACGCCGAGCAGCCGAGCCCCGACGGCCTGGCCCAGGCCTTCACCATCGGCGAGGAGTTCATCGCCGGCGAGCCTTGCGCGCTGGTGCTCGGCGACAACATCTTCTACGGCAACGGCCTCAGCCGCCACCTGAAGAAGGCCGTCGAGAACGCGCAGTCGGGCCGCGCCACGGTCTTCGGCTACCACGTGGACGACCCCGAGCGCTTCGGCGTCGTGGAGTTCGACGGCGAGGGCAGGGCCGTCTCCATCGAGGAGAAGCCCGAGCGCCCCAAGAGCTCCTACGCCGTCACCGGCCTGTACTTCTACCCGGGCGACGTCGCCGCCAAGGCGCATGGGGTTAAGCCGTCGGCCCGCGGCGAGCTGGAGATCACCACGCTCAACCAGATGTACCTGGAGGAGGGGACGCTGTCCGTGGTCACCCTCGGCCGCGGCTACGCGTGGCTGGACACCGGCACCATGGAGAGCCTGCACGAGGCCGCGGAGTTCGTCCGCGCCGTGGAGCACTCCCAGGACCTGCCGGTCTCGGTCCCCGAGGAGATTGCCTGGGAGAACGGCTGGATCACGACCGCCGAGCTGGAGGAGGCCGCCAAGGCCTACGGCAAGTCGGTCTACGGGCAGCACCTGAAGAAGGTCGCCGCCGGCGAGATCGTCAATAGCCCACGCGAGTACTAGCGCAAGCTTGTTTTCTTTTAGGGGTCACCGTTTATCTGGTGGCCCCTTTCGTTATGATTACGTTGACCATAAAGACAATATGATTGGGAGTGGATGTGTTAAGCGTCTACTTTGGCGATATGCCAGAAGCGATTTACAACACAGCGACATATTTCAAAAACTCTTACCGGTCTTCTTGGATTACGGATCCCTATGCAGTCTCGATAATTAAAGATGTCGATCGATCGGTTGTTGTCTCCGAAAACGTCATCGAAAGCCCTGTGCTTGGATCCATCTCCCCACTCCAGCTTTCTGGTGGCGTGAAAACGCTGCTGCTTATGAGATTTGATCGTAAGCATATTTTTAACGCTTCTACCTGTGGTGACAACTGTGCCAAGTGGATTCTCGACATGGCGAAAGACCGCAAGCTCGTTGTGAATCTCTATCATGTGATGGACTTTGGTCGCGAGGATTTTAAAATTAAAGTCGTGAATAGCGGCCGAATCGTTCACAACATGGCCGATTTGATTCACGAGTCGATTCCGTATCTGTAGGTGCTGCTTATGAACGGTTCGCATCTCGTTAAGATTTCCCGCCGCAGGGGAACCAAGTACACATTTACCATTAAACGGAACATTACTATTGTGCGTGGGGATAGTGGCACGGGTAAGACGACACTGTTTGACATGGTCGCAGACTACATGCGAACGGGCGAGCAGTCGGGTGTTTCCTTGCAATGCGATTGTCCCTGTGTCGCCCTGACCGATTATGATTGGCGAAACCAGCTTTCGTCCGTTCATGACTCGATTGTATTTGTCGATGAGGGCTTAAAAGAGATCCATTCTGATGAGTTTGCCCATCATGTGCTGTATTCCTCGAATTATTTCGTGCTGATCTCAAGGGCTGATTTCCCCAATCTTCCGTATAGCGTGGATGAGATTTACAAGATTAAGACGAGCGGAAAATACCATTCTTTCGTCCCTGTTTATCAAGATCGCGGGAATCATCGTTATGCTATTTCCCGGTCGGCGCCAAAACAGGACTTTTCTATCCTTCTATGCGAGGACAGTAAGTCTGGTTTCCAGTTCTTTAAACGGCATTTTGCTGACAGTGAGCTTACCTGTACTTCGGCCATGACGAACAGCGCGATTTTGGGCTGGTTGGATCAGCATCTCGACGATCGCGTGTTTGTTGTCGCGGACGGGGCGGCATTTGGGTGCTATGCGGACCGCGTCCTTAAGCTGCAAGACATTCACCGCGATACTGTTACGGTTTGTCTTCCCGAGTCGTTCGAATGGCTTCTGCTGAGCTCCGGCGTAATTTCAGGGCTAGATGTTAAGACGGTTTTGGAAACCCCAGAAGCCTTTGTAAACAGTGAGAAGTTTAAAAGCTGGGAGGATTTCTTCTATAAGTACTTACGTGAAATAACTGGGGATTCGGTTTTTCACTACGACAAAGACTGCATTTCGGAGGCGTTTTGTACAGGAGGTAATTCTGCGAAGGTTATGGCTCTTATCGCATGCCGAAATGTCCGATAGTTTTGTTGAATAGCGTCGCGGCGTCACTTCCTGCGGCATACTAAAGAAGCTGTACATGCTTCAGATTGGATTTTCATGTCTGAGATTTTCGAACCCAAGAATATCATCGTCACGGGCGGCTGCGGCTTCATCGGCAGCAACTTCGTGCACTACGTGGTCAACAACCACCCCGAGGTGCACGTCACCGTCCTGGACAAGCTGACCTACGCCGGCAACCCCGAGAACATCGCGGGCCTGCCCTCCGACCGCGTGGAGCTCGTCGTGGGCGACATCTGCGACGCGGAGCTCCTGGACCGCATCGTCCCGGGCCACGACGCCATCGTGCACTACGCCGCCGAGTCCCACAACGACAACTCCATCGCCGACCCCGAGCCCTTCCTGCGCACCAACGTCGAGGGCACCTTCCGCCTCCTGGAGGCCGTCCGCAAGTACGGCGTCCGCTACCACCACGTCTCCACCGACGAGGTCTACGGCGACCTGGCGCTCGACGACCCCGCCAAGTTCACCGAGGAGACGCCCTATAAGCCGTCCTCTCCGTACAGCTCGACCAAGGCTTCCTCCGACATGCTCGTCCGAGCGTGGACCCGCACCTACGGGCTTCGCACCACGATCTCCAACTGCTCCAACAACTACGGCCCCTACCAGCACGTGGAGAAGTTCATCCCCAGGCAGATCACCAACATCGTCGACGGCGTGCGCCCCAAGCTCTACGGCCGCGGCGAGAACGTCCGCGACTGGATCCACACCGAGGACCACTCCAGCGCCGTCTGGGACATCCTCACCAAGGGCCGCATGGGGGAGACCTACCTCATCGGAGCCGACGGGGAGAGGAACAACATCACCGTGCTGCGCATGATCCTCGAGGCCATGGGGCGCGACCCCGAGGACTTCGACTGGGTCGCAGACCGCCCCGGACACGACCGCCGCTACGCCATCGACAGCACGAAGCTCCGGCGCGAGCTGGGCTGGAGGCCGGCCCACACCGACTTCGCCGGGGGGCTCAGGGCCACAATCGACTGGTACGTCGCCAACGAGTCCTGGTGGCGCCCGGCCAAGGAGGCCACCGAGGCGCGCTACCGCGCCCAGGGGCAGTAGGCCGGACCCCGGCGAACCGCACCGCGGGGCGCCCGCGCGGGGCCGCAGGGCATGGGGATGACCCTGCGTCCCCGCGCGGGCGCCCGCAACCTGAACCTCTTCGATAGGAGCTTTTCCCACATGGCAGACATCGCATTCGAGAAGGACCTCTCCGTCACCGAGACCGGCATCGGGGGCCTGAAGGTCGTCGACCTCGCCGTCCACGGCGACTCGCGCGGCTGGTTCAAGGAGAACTGGCAGCGCGCCAAGATGACCGCCCTGGGCATCCCGGACCTTCGCGTCGTCCAGAACAACATCTCCTACAACGACAGCCGCGGCGTCACCCGCGGCATCCACGCCGAGCCCTGGGACAAGTTCATCTCCGTGGCCCGCGGCAGCGTCTTCGGCGCATGGGTCGACCTGCGCGAGGGCAGCGCCACCTACGGGAAGGTCTTCACCTGCACCCTGGACCCGTCCAAGGCCATCTACGTCCCGCGCGGCGTGGGCAACTCCTTCCAGGCGCTGGAGGACGGCACCGCCTATACCTACCTGGTGGACGCCCACTGGTCCCTCGAGCTGAAGAAGACCTACACGTTCGTGAACCTCGCCGACCCCGAGCTCGCCATCGAGTGGCCCATTCCGCTGGACCGGGCCACCGTCTCCGAGGCCGACCTCGGCCACCCGTACCTCAAGGACGTCGTCCCCATGGCGCCGAAGCGCACCCTCGTCACCGGCTGCAACGGCCAGCTGGGCCGCGCGGTCCGCGCGCTGGCGGAGGAGCGCGGCGTCGCCAAGGACTTCGACTTCTGCGACATCGACACCTTCGACATGTCCGACCCGGACGCCTACGCACAGTACGACTGGTCGCTCTACGGCACCGTGATCAACTGCGGCGCCTACACGGCTGTGGATAAAGCCGAGACCCCCGAGGGCCGCGTGGCCGCCTGGAAGGCCAACGCCGCCGGCCCCGCCCTTCTTGCCCGCACATGCGCCGGGCACGGGATCACCCTCGTCCACGTGTCCAGCGACTACGTCTTCGACGGCACGGCCGGGGTCCATACCGAGGACGAGCCCCTCAGCCCGCTTTCCGTCTACGGCCAGACCAAGGCCGCCGGCGACATCGCCGTGGCCGGGTGCCCTAAGCACTATATCGTGCGCTCGAGCTGGGTGATCGGCGACGGCAAGAACTTCGTGCGCACGATGGCGGCGCTCTCCGACCGCTGTGCCGACCCTGGCGACTCGCTTAACCAGGTAACCGTCGTGGATGACCAGCTCGGGCGTCTCACCTTCACCCGCGATATGGCCGAGGGCATATTCTGGTTGCTAGGCTACCGCGATGGCGACAAGGAGCCTAGCTGCCCCTGCGAGCCCGGCACCTACAACCTGACGGGCTCCGGCAAGGTTGCCTCATGGGCCGATATCGCCGCGAGGGTGTTCGAGTTGCGCAATGGCAATGCGAGCGCCGTCAAGCCTGTGAGCACTGAGGAGTACTATGCCGGCGCTAAAGGCCCCGTCGCGTCTAGGCCAATTTGCTCGGCGCTAAGTCTTCTGAAACTCGAAGGCGTGGGTTTTGTTCCTTGCGATTGGGAGGAAGAGCTAATAGAGCGTTATATGCCCTCCATAAGCCCTGCGCGTCCGGTCCAATAAGAGGCCAGTCAATTTTCTGTATTCTGCTACTAGATTGCAGAAGGGTTTTCCTGTAGTCCTGTCGATTCTTAATTCTGAATTCAGATAATGGATTTGGCCAGGTCAAGGTAGCTTCGGGAGGGCTAGGAACCCACTATATGTAGTCGATCACCTACATGACGTACGGAACCTCGTCCCTAGGATTGCGCTAATCGCTTTCTTTCGATGACCTTGAGTGCTCTGCCTGTGGCATGCTGCAGGCAGAGCACTTCGGACAATGCTTGCCCTAAATCAGTCTTTTTCCGTCGACATGGAGAACGACGTTTTGCTGGACTGAGGCTATTTTATGAACATACCATGCCATTTCGAAATCTAGGAAGACTAATATCCCTCATGTAATCGGGAAATTGAATTGATATCCTGGGCTTTTTGAATAAATGTGGAGGGATATCGATGGCGTATATTCTCACGCCCATCCTTCTTATCGAATTCAATTTGACACCAACGCGTCATGACTCGTCATGCTAGCGGAGTCCGCATTTTGTGCAGACCATCTCGAATTCTTGTGAGTATGTCGCCTGTCTGGCGATGTCCAAGGGAGTCGCTCCATTTTCGATCAAGCCCGAGTAGTACTCTAGTCCGCCCTTGTCCGGCTCGCGCAGCAGTGCAGAGCGGTAAATCCTTCTTACCGTCTCCTCTGGGTTCAAGCAACCAAGGCTGAATTCAGTTGACGCGAAGGCAGCCTCTATCGCGTTTCTCGCGGATGTTTGGTCTACAATGGCCGATGTCCAGTAGGCGAACCCCTCTTTGTCGCTGGGCCTACCGAGGGCTTCCCTGTACATATTCTCGACGAATTCCTCGACAGTGATGGATGGATGGTTCAAGACAAATTCACGCGAGCTCGTGATGGTTTTGACAAAATCGGATGGCGTCGTACCGCGTTCGAGTGAAGATGTCCAACGGGCCCTCTCGTTGGCATCGGCTTCCCGTCCAAGCAAAGCGCTGAAAACAACCGAGATCAACGCTTCGCTGGTTTGTGATTTGCTGGCGACTTCAGAGGAAGAAAGGAAACAAACTGCGGCGTTCTCGTAGCCCAGCTCTTTCGTTACGAACAGCCAATAGGCAAAGCCGTCGGCGTCCGCTCTCCGGTTCGTGCCTCCAGCGTATAGCCCCGAGACGAATTCGGTCATAACATCCGATGCTCTTATCTCGAACGTTTTTCGTGTTGTCCCAGTGTAGTTGCCGATGCCGGAAATGGCGACCTCGGCCGTCCCCGGTGTTACGTTGTCGGAATAGGTCGCTATGTAGTCTATCCCCTGCTTAAGAGAGATACCGTTGAGGTCTACGGTCGTAGCTGGTTCCATAGCTACCCCGGTGTACTTCACGTCGGCAACGGTTATTTCTGCCTGAGAAACGTCGGCTATCGGGGCGGGGGCGGGATACTCTACCTCGAAGTCGAACTTCGCCGACCACTCGTGACTCGAAACCATGGTGACGTTCGATGCTGTCGTGAGTGTGACGGTACCGTCGGTCGTGCTCCATTGTCGATGGTTCATCGCGTATGCAACGATTCCGTTTTGTATACCGGAAATGCTGGGCGGGAAGGACTGCTTATCTGCATTAATGGAAAAGCTCTCTTCCTTAGCATCTAGGTGCTGCTGAATGCGATCGGCGTACTTCTCGGCCCATTCATCGGCCTTGCCGTTTCGCACAAAGTAGTTGTTGGATAGGTCGGTTGAGCGGTGGGCGTAGCCGTCCTTCTGGTAGTTTGCCGTGTGGTCGGAGTGGGCGATTGCCATGAGCTCGTCGGTCAGGCCAAAGTACAGATGGCGCTGGTCCAGGTCTCCGTACCAGTTGTCGCTGGTGTCGTCCCAGGTTAGGTCCATCTGGCACCATTTGCCGTCGATTTTTACGGCGTTCCAGGTGTGGCCGTTGCCGGTGATGCGGCCGTTGGCGATGCCCGCGGCGTCAAGGAGCTTGGAGTAGATGCGCTGGTAGCTCTCGCAGGTGCCCTGGTGGCGCGTGAGGCCGCTTTCGGCCGAGCACCAGTTGAGGCTGTGGTCGTACTCCAGCTGGTCGAGCGTCCAGTCGTGGAGCCACAGCGCCATGTCGTATTCCGAGCCGTTTGTCTCTTGCCTGCACTGGGCCACGGCGTTGTTGACGATCTGCGTGACGCTTGGGCGGGCGGCGTCGTTTACGGTCACCTCCGCCGTGGTGCGCAGGTAGTAGATCCCCTTGTCGTTTTGGGGGTCGTTTCTGTCGTTGTCCATAAAGTAGAAGTAGATGCGGTACGTGCCCGATGCCGTGAAGTCAAAGGTAAAGTCGTGGCCCGCGGTGCCCAGGCTGTAGTAGCTGCCCCATGCCGCGCGCGACGGGTCGCAGACGCTTTCCTGGCTGCCGCCGTCCCAATAGGTGGGCACGTCCATGCGCGCCTTGGCCTGGGACGAGCCGTTGGCCTGGGTTACGTGGAAGGTCGTCGCGGTGCCCGCGGGGGCGTCGTTCCACGAGACGGTGAAGGTGACGCCGTTTTGGCTTGCCGTGGCGGAGTGGGCGTAGGTGGTTTGTGACGTGGTGGAGATTGCCGCGGGCGTGGGGGTGGCTTGGGCGCGGAGGGATGGGGCGGGGGCGGTGGTTGCGGCGGTGGTGCCGGCATTGGTGGCGATGGCGCTTTCCGTGTTGGTTGCGCTGGTGCCGGTGGATGTTGCGGTGCCGTCCTCTGCGGTATCTGCTGTCGCATTTGTGTCGGTGCCGTCTTCGGCCTTGCCTGCGGCGCTGCTCGTGGCGTCGGCTTGCGCCTGCTGCTCTGCGGTTGCCTGAGGCAGGATGGCTTCCGCGATGGCTGCCATGGGCATCGTCGCACTGACAATGGACGTGCACGCGATCGCGCAGAACAGGTAGTAAAGGGGTCGTTTCATAGCGGAGCCTCTCGGTGAGCAGCCAATAGGGTCCGAAGGCAGCTCCAGGCCAGCACTCCGCACATATTTTGTTGCGGTTTATTTTACGGGAACCCCAGTCAACATCAGCGAACTTTCTGGGGGAATGTTGGGGTGGGGGAGAGGGAGCGGGCTCGCTTTAGTCCCCGGCGGCGTTCTGACCTGTGCTGGGTTGGCTATACGCGATGCTGAATCTTCAACATGAGGCCGTCTTGCGCCTCTTCGAGGCTCGGCACTGAGGCCTTCCAGGAAAAGTCTGCGAGGCTGCTGTCTAGTTTATTGCGGCTTACGACCGGGCAATAAGCGGGCGTCTCAACATGTTGGTCAAGCAAAATCTTTTGTTAATTTCGAACAGGTATTCGATGTGGATGACTTTGTACCGGGCGAAAGCGATTGAGTCTAATTATGTTTTCATGCAGGTCAAGGGTGCTGTCTACAAGGGGATGAGCTGACTCGTAATTTCGCGTGAATAAGTTCCGCATTATTTTAGCTGCGTTTACCTGTTAAAACACAACATCTTGTGCTCATCATCAAAAAAGAATACAGGATATGGAACTGGCGAAGGGCTACAATTGAAACAACGAGAAGCGTCGTTTCCCCATTACAACCTAATTGTTCGGAAGGAGTCGGATGGAATAGTTGTCAAAATCGAGGCCATATTGATGGTCCATTAAATTTCTTTAGGGGCGTGTGCGCTTATTGGTCAACAGCAGTATGCGCCCCCGTTTGTTCAAATCATTTCCAAATAGCTCTTCTTCAAGAACCTGACACTTGCGTGGCGGGGTGGGTTAGTTTGTAAAAAATGCGAAGGATGGCTTTTGGATTCTTGGAGGTGCGTAATTATTGGCCAATAACTATCTAGATGATTTGCTTGGAAAAATCTCTGCTTACGATCTGTTCAATGTGCTCTTACCGGGTGCACTCGTAACATATTCCGTCAGTCAGATGCCGTTGGGCAGTTGTATCGACTGCTCTAACTGGCTGGCACTATTTGTGATGAGTTATGTTCTCGGTCTTATTGCGTCGCGGATTGGCTCTCTTTGCATTGAACCGTTGGTCCGCAAACTACAACCGACCGGAAAGCGGGACTATTCTGCCTTTGCATATGCTCAGAAACGCGATCCAAAGGTCGAGCAGCTCTTAATGATTTCAAATATGTATCGCAGCCTGGCGGGGGCCGGTGTCCTGCTCGTAATTATTCTGCTTGCATCATTGTTGCCGGAATCTCATCGGCTTCCAGCGGCGCTGTGCTCTTTTATCGCCTTATTTGTTGCCTCCTGGATCAAGCAGGAACGGTATGTAGAAAAACGAATCAACTTCAATCTTGAGGAGTGTGATAACCATGAGCGAGATTAAGTCTCTGTCCGTTGATAACGGCGACATGTTTTATATCAATCACAATACTGATAACTTCAGCATGATTGACTGTAATATTACCGATGAGCGTAAGTCGGAAATCCTTGATGAGGTCAAAAACCTTGCAGGGAAAAAGGGCGTCGTTCGTTTTATCAGTACGCATCCGGACCAAGATCATATTCAGGGTATTGAGTATCTTGATGAGCTCGGGCTTATTAAGAATTTCTATTACGTTGACAATAATGTCTCCAAGTCCACGGAGACTGAGAGTTTCAAAAAGTATAAAGATCTGAAGGAGTCGTCGTGCGCTTACAAAATATACAAGGGGTGTAAGCGCAAATGGATGAACGTTTCTGATGGTGAGCGCGGTTCTGCTGGGATTAGCGTCCTCTGGCCCGATGTGAATAATGAGACCTTCCGGGATGCTTTGCGGGATGCCGAAAGCTCTGATAAACCCAATAATATTAGTCCTGCGATTGTCTACTCTCTTGATGAAGGGGTCCGTGCGCTTTGGCTTGGTGACATGGAGAATGACTACATGGAGGCGATCGAAGATGACATTGCGCTTTCGCCTGTGGACATTCTTTTTGCGCCGCATCATGGACGGAAGTCCGGTCGCGTTCCTAAGACATGGTTGGATAAGCTGGACCCTCGGTTGATCGTTGTGGGAAAAGCTCCGTCAGACGAGCTTGAGTATTACTCGAATTACAACACTCTGACACAGAACAGCGCTGGCGATATTTTGTTCTGTTGCGAGGCCGGTAAGACTCACGTTTACGTTGGATCTCCTTCTTACAGTGTCAATTTTTTAGACCGAGACCCTAATGCATCGGTTGTGAAGGGTTCGCTGTATTATTTGGGCTCTTTTGATTGCGGTGACCGTTAGTCCTGCTGTCGTCTCGTTCATTCGTGGCCTGCCCACGCTTTTACCGGACAGGCCTAGATGCGTCCTTTCATTTCATTGAGATGGTGTAGGATATTGTCCTGTAATACAAAAGCTCTGCGGAGCTTTAAGGGTGACGCTTTCTGTTAGAGAGTGTTGCCCTTTTTTCATGCATGTAATGTGCGACGTGCTAGCTAAACGCCATTCCGGCAATGGGATGGTCGAGTATGGTCGGTTTGGCACCTTACGCCTGCTGTCATTGGTGTAGTAAGCACTTGATTAAGACTACTTAAAGTCTATAATCAAAGAAAAACTCTGATATATCTTTTCAAAATAATGAAAGGAATGTTGATGACGATGCTTTGCCAGTTCACCTTCAGGAACTATAGATCCTATCGCGATGAGGCGGAGCTTTCCATGCAGGCGACGCCGATGAAGGAGTTTGAGCGTTCCCTCATAGAGTGTTCCGACGGGCAGAGTTTCCTTCCGGTGGCTGCGGTGTACGGGCCCAACGCTGGCGGCAAGTCTAATCTGCTCGAGGCTCTTGACTACGTTCGTTCGGCGGTAGCCAGACCAATTAGATTGCTGTCTGCCAGCGCTGATACACCAGAGGGTGATCGCCCTTTGATAGCCCGTTGTTCGGCGTTTGAGTTCGATGACGTGTCTGCTGCCGAGCCCACCGAGTTCGAGCTCTATTACCGCGCGGGCGAGCATGAGTACCGCTATGTTTTGTCTGTACACGCCGATGAGATCGTGTCCGAAGGGCTGTGGCGGCGTAAATTGGGAGCGTCGCGCACGGCGATGCTGTTCGAGCGCGAGGATACAAAGGTTGAACTCGGCCCCACACTGCGTAAGCTTGTGACGGCTGCGAGGTTCAACCCGAGCCTGCCGTACCTATCGTTCCTTTGCATCAACTTCGATGCTCCGGTGGTCCAGGAGGCGGCCAACTGGTTTCTCGACACTGTGTTTCTCAACTACAACAGTTCCTACCTGGAGCGGATGCTCGAGCAAATGCTCGACGAGGGCGACTCGCGCGAGGTCACGCGTTTTTTGCGCGCCGTTGATGTGCGTATTGATGGCTTCAGAGTGGAAAGGGCGCCGGAGTGGCGCGGCCAGCGCGTCTTCGTGAGGCACGAGGTGGGCGGCAAGTCATACGAGCTGCGTTTATCCGAGGAATCTGCCGGAACCCAGAAGCTTATGGGGTTGGCTGCGTATCTGATGACAGCGCTTGAACGTGGTGGCACCGTTGTGGTAGACGAGCTCGACGCCAAACTGCACCCGAAGCTTCTTCGCTATGTGATTCTGTTGTTTAAGGATCCTGAGGTCAACAAGAATGGCGCGCAGCTCATCTTCTCGTCCCAGGATGTGTCAACCATGCGAAACGATGTGTTCCGCCGTGACGAGATATGGTTCGCTGCGCGCGGCGAGGGGGAGGCGAGCCAACTGTGGTCTCTCGCCGACATCCACGAGGCAAACGGTAATCTGGTAAGCAAGAACGCGGCTTTCGACAAGCAATACCTGTCCGGTCGCTACGGCGCCGATCCGTATCTCACCCGCATCGAGGAGTGGGATTAGCATGGTGGCGAAGAAGCCGAAGGGCTGGCGTAGCGGCAAGCGAGGGGGCCGCTCGCGCATGGTTCAGATGACGCGTCATCTTGTAGTGAGCGAGGGCAAGGAGACCGAGCCTCGCTACTTTGAGGGTATGCGTGCGGCGTTGGGCGCGGCTAACGAGCGTAAGGTTGCCATTGTCGTTAAGGGAACCGGCAAACACACGCTTGACCTGCTTGACTTCGCCGTCGAACACTGTCGCTATGCGCCCGAGACGTTCGACCATGTGTGGCTCGTGTATGACAAGGATGACTTCCCTGCGTCCGACTTTGACGCGATGGAGCGCAAATGCACCGAGCTCTCCGATGAATCGAGGACCTTCCACGCGTTGTGGTCGAACCCCTGCTTCGAGCTGTGGCCGCTTTTGCACTTTCGTTATACGTCTGCCCCCATGTCGGCCGCGGAGTGTCAGCGCGCCCTTGCTCAGGCGATGTCTAAGGACTTGGGCATCGAGTACCGCAAGAACTTGGGCGGGCTGTTCGAAGCAGTGGACGATAAACGGGGCGAGGCACTTCAGCGTGCTGGGCGCCTCGATACGCACCATAGGGAGCTGGGTAACCTCAAGCCCTCTTTGCAAAATCCCGCAACCAAGGTGGGCGAAATTTTCGATGTAATCGGGCCGTATCTGGTTGGCTAGGCGAGTCGCTGGATTGGCTTTCCGGTTAGTGCGATTGGCGGATTGTACTGCGCTATTGCGAGTCCGGTGCGTAGGAGAAGTGCGGGGAAAATCGAAACTCGCCGAGCGCACATCGATTTTTGCCAACAAAACTGCAGGTCGCGGATGCCCAAAACAGGGGACTGTTTGACAGATCTCGGTTTTTCACCGTACCCCCGATTGGGTGCGCATTTAGCACCCTCGATGTCCCCACATTCCCTAAAAAAGTTCTTAAAACAGCCTTAAAGACGTTTCAGCTCGCGTTGACAGCGTAAAATACGCATGTTTGACTATGTCTAAAGTGGATTTTAGGGGGGGAGTGCGCCATGGAGGTGCTGGTTGTTGGCAACACCGCATATGTTGACGATGACTTTTGTGCCAAGGCGTTCCCCGGGGACCATGTCCAGGTCGTCGCTGCCGCGGAAGCGCGCCGCGACGAGTCATCGCCCCATGCCTCGTGGAAAGAGCTTCTGCAACACCTGGATCAGGCCTACGAGTTCGACCGCGTGGTCTACCTATCCAATTACCTTACCCCGCATACCGATACCGTGGGCGATATCGAGCTGCTGCGTTCGGTCTTTCGCGCGTGCATGGGTCGCCGGGTCCAACTGCTGTATGTAGCGGGGCCCGCGGGTGCCGAGGGCGCCGCCGATGCCGCGGGGCGAACGGGCAAGGGCATTATCGCGCACGCAGCCAACGACCTGTGCCGCTACTACGCTGCTCGCGAGGGCGTTCAGACCAAGATTCTGCGCGTGCCGTTCCTGTATACCGCGTCTGCCGCGCTGGAGGACCCGTTTTTGGTGCCGTTGTTCGACGCGTGCTCAACCGGATCGGTCGCTCTGCAGGGCGCGCAGGATGCGGCGTTTCCCCTGCTGTGTGCCGAGGAGCTTGCGGTGCTGGTACGCCGTATCTTCGATAGCTGGGATGGTAACTTTGAGACGCTCGACGTAGCCGATACCTTCCATCACACGGCGGGTGAGGTGGGCGACGCCCTCAAGGCGCTGTTCCCCGGCCTTGCCGTTGCCTATGGCGATTCTGCCGGCTACGCCCTGCCCGCCAGCGACGTCGCTCGCGTGCGCTATGGCTGGTTTCAGCGCTATGACTTGCTGCGCGATCTCTCGACCATTCAAGCGCGTTGGGATGCTGGCCGCGCAAAGAAGGTCAACCCCTTGCGCGCCGCCATCGACCGCATCCAGATGCGCACGCTGCCTATTAAATGCCTAGAGACGGGCGTTGCCTGGGTTCTGTTCGAGGTACTGGAGCATCTGTTCTCACAATCGGTCCAGCTCAACGTGCTCGATTATCGCCTGCTCTACGTGGTGCTGATCGGCACGCTGTATGGCTTGGACTTTGGCCTGGTTGCGGCGCTGCTGGCGTCGGTGGGTTTGGCAGCCAGCTACTTTACTCAGTACGGCTATACCTTCCAGGGTCTGTTCTACGAGCCGTCCAACTGGCTACCGTTTATTGCGTACTTTGTGGTGGGTGCCGTGTGCGGCTATGTGCAGCTGCGCAACAGCGAAGCCATTAGGGCGGAGCGCGATCAAAACGAGCTCGTGCGCAACCGCAATACGTTCCTTACGCAGCTCTACCACGACGCGATCGAGGACAAGCGCGCGTACAGGCGCCAGATCGTGGGTCGCCACGACAGCTTTGGCAAGATCTTTGCCGTGACGCAGGAGCTCGACGTACTCAACCCTCGCGACATCTATCGCAAGTGCTGCGAGCTTCTGGGCGAGATCCTCGAGAACGATTCGGTGGCGATCTACCATGTTTCGGGCGGGGCATTTGCACGCCTGGTGGCAGCAAGTCCTGCGATTGCCGAAGATGCCGCACGCTCACTCACGCTTGAGCAGCTTGCACCTCTTTTGGGTGACGGGGGTCGTTCGAACCTGTGGGTGAACCGCGAGCTGACGCCGGGGCTTCCCATGTTTGGATACACGATCGAGCGCGACGGGGCACCCGCCGTGTTGATCTTTGTGCGTCGTGCGGCCGAAAACCAAATGACCCTCTATTATCAAAACCTGTTTCGCATCTTGTGCGGGCTGGTCGAAAGCGCGCTGGGCCGTGCCTTTGATTATGAGGCGGTGGCGCAGGATAAACGCTGCGTTGACGGCACTTGCGTGCTCAAGCAGGTGGCCTTTGGCCAAGAGCTCGCGGCGGAGCAGGCGCTGGCAGATAGCAAGATGGGGAGTTTTTTGCTCCTGCGCGTGGTACCGGGCATGGAGCCTGTCGGCGAGCTGGTGGGCGCAATCGGGTCGGCAATCCGCGAGAGCGACGCGGCGGGCTTGGTCGACGGCGACGTGCTCTACCTGCTTATGCGCCAGGCAAAGGCGTGCGATCTGCCCATTATCCGCGAGCGCCTGAGCGCAAAGCAGATTGCGGTGGAGCCCGTCGATGGCGAGGACATCGTGGCGCTGTTGCAGCACATCTCTTACACCGGTGACGGTGAGGGGGGTGCCGCTTGATCTCGCTTGTCGTTGCTGCCGTCTTGCTGCTGATTCATGCGCTGGTTTGCCTGATGCTGTGGACGCTCATGAAGCTGGGCCTGCTGCCGGTGCGCGGGCACATGTTGGCTGTGATAGTGCTGGTGCCGCTGTGGGGCCCGTTGCTGGTGGTTCTGCTATCGGCCCGCAGCGCGGTGTTTGGCGAGGGGCTGAAAGAGTCTGCGCTGGAGTCGCTGCGCTTCAACGACGACCTACATCGCAGCATCCTGGTGCACGACCGTGACGCCGATGCAGGCGTAGTGCCGCTCGAGGAGGCGCTCATCGTCAACGATCCGGCATGCCGGCGCCGCCTAATGCTCTCCATGCTCACCGAGGAGCCCGACGCGTACCTGGCGCAGCTGCAGGCGGCTAAGCTTAACGACGACGTTGAGGTGGCGCACTATGCCGCGACGGCGGTGGCGCAGATCTCCAAGGAGTCCGACCTTAAACTGCAGCAGCTGGAGCGCGCCTTTAAGACGGACCCGAGCTCGCAAAACCTCAACGAATACTGCGATTTTCTTGGTGAATACTTGGGCTCGGGCTTGGCCGAGGGGCGCGTGGCTCAGATTCAGCGCCAACAGTACGCGCGCCTGCTTGCGCGTCGCTGCGAGCGCGAGGACACCTTTGAGCTGCGCATTCGATATGCGACGGCGCTGGCCGATGTCGGACAGATTGACGAGGCGCAGGCCGTGATCGACCAGCTGGTGCTCGACGTGCCCGAGGAGCAGGAGGTTTGGATGCTTTGCCTGCGCCTGGCCGTGATGCGCCGCGATGGTGACGAGGTCCACCGTGTGATCGATGCGATTGACAAGCAACATGTATATTTGAGCGCCGACAACCGCGAAAAGTTGGCGTTTTGGCGCGACGGGGAGGAGGCCAGATGAGCGTGGCGCAACATATCCGCGACCGTGCAGGGCGCTTTCGTTGGATGGGACTCCTCGTGGTGTGGGCGGTCTTTATTGTCATGGCCGCCGTGCTGCTGGTGGAGCGTGCCGGCGTGCAGTACGGTGCGGGCCAGCATAAGCTGGGGATGCTTGCCGCCAACGATGCGGTGCCGGCCTCCTCGGCGATGTTTGGTCAAAAGCCCACGTGCCTGGTCATTTCCGATTCCGATCAAGCTGGCGTCGAGGACGTAAAGGAGCAGTTCGACCAGATCCTGCTTGACATGAAGATCGCGCACCGCGACGTGGATCTTGCCCTGGACGGCGCGGATGCCATTCCCTCGCTGACGTCCTTCGATCGCGTGATTTTGCTCATGCCGTCGCTCGATGGGCTCGGTACGCACCTGAGCGACATTATGAGTTGGATGAGTGCCGGCGGTTCGCTTCTGCTCGCGATGCCGCCGGATAACTCGAGCTATCTGCAAGTGATTGCCTCCAAGCTTGGGATCGAATCGGCCGGATATGACTATGCGACAGCCGAAAGCATCGTGCCGAGCGAGGACTTTATGCTGGGCGGGGGAGAGCGCTACGAGCTCTCGGACCCCTTTGATTCGTCGCTTTCGGTTTCGCTGCGCGAGACGGCTCGTGTGTGGGCTAAGACCGGCGATGCGGGTGTCCCGCTCATTTGGTCGAATGACTGCGGTAGCGGGCGCACCGTGGTATGCAACATTGGCATCTACGACAAGGTCATGCGTGGCTTTTACGCCGCGGCGATCAGCCTGCTGGGTGATGCCACGGCCTATCCGGTCATCAACAGCGCCGTGTTCTATTTGGACGACTTTCCTAGCCCCGTGCCCTCGGGTGATGGTACTTATATCAAGCGTGATTACGGCCTTTCCATTGCCGATTTTTACACCAAGGTCTGGTGGCCCGATCTGCAAAAGCTCGCGCAAAAATACGGCATTCGCTATACCGGCGTGATGATCGAAAACTACGAGGACGCGGTCAACCAGACTGAGCCCGCGCGCCAACCCGATACCACGCAGTTCCGCTATTTTGGCGGCATGCTGCTGCAGATGGGCGGAGAGCTGGGCTTTCATGGCTACAACCATCAGCCTCTGGCGCTCTGGGACACCGACTATGGCACGCTGTACGACTACAAGACGTGGAAGAACGAGGAGACGCTTGTCGCTTCGCTTAACGAACTTATCGCGTTTCAAGACGAGGTCCTGCCCAACGCTCATGGCTCGGTTTACGTGCCGCCGTCAAATATCCTTTCGGCCCGCGCGCGCAAGCTTATCGGTACCGATGTTCCGCGCATTAAGACCATTGCCAGTACGTATTTTGAGGATGGCACCGACCTGCCGTATGTGCAGGAGTTTGGCGTGGCGAGCGATGGCATTGTGGAGCAGCCACGTATTGTTTCGGGCGGCATGGTCGACGATTCCTATATGCGCCTGGCAGCCGTGTCCGAGCTCAACATGCACTACGTGAGCACGCACTTTATGCACCCGGACGATCTGCTCGATCCCGATCGCGGCGCCAGGCAAGGCTGGGAGGTCTACAAGGGCGGTCTGACCGACTACCTGGACTGGCTTACCAGGTCTGCGCCCGACCTGCGTCGCCAGACCGGCTCGGAATGCTCTGGTGCTATCCAGCGCTTTTCGTCCGTGACGGTGAGCGTGGATACCAGCGCGGATGCCTGGACGCTTAGTCTGGGCAATTTCCACGACGAAGCGTGGCTCATGTTCCGTGCCAACAACGGCGAGGCGGGTGCAGTCTCGGGTGGCGATATTACGCATCTGACGGGCGACCTGTGCCTGGTCAAAGCCACGGACAAGACGGTGACCATTGCGCGCAAGGAGGGTAGCGACAAATGAGAATCTGCTTGGTACTCGAGGGTTGCTACCCCTATGTGCACGGCGGCGTGTCTACCTGGATGCACGGCTACATTACGGCTATGCCCGAGCACGAGTTTGTGCTGTGGGTGATCGGCGCGCATGCTGCCGACCGTGGCAAGTTTGTCTACGAGCTGCCCGGCAACGTGGTCGAGGTGCACGAGGTGTTCCTGGACGATGCCCTGCGGCTTTCGGGCGAGCAGCACGAAGCCAGTTTTAACGACCGCGAGCGCGAGGCGCTACGCCGTCTGGTGTCGCTCTCCAATCCGGACTGGGACGTGCTGTTCGATATCTTTCAGCGCCGTCGCGTGCATCCGCTCTCGTTTTTGCAGAGCCGAACGTTTATGGACATCTTCCGCGACGTGTGCCTTGCCGAGTACCCCTACACGCCCTTTGCCGACGCATTCCACACCATGCGCTCTATGCTGTTGCCGGTGCTCTACCTGCTGGGCAGCGAGGTGCCGGTTGCCGATGTGTACCACGCTATCTCGACCGGCTACGGCGGCCTGCTCGCCTGTCTGGGCTCAAGCGTTCACCATGCGCCGGTGCTGCTCACCGAGCACGGCATCTATACCCGCGAGCGCGAGGAAGAGATCATTCGCGCCGATTGGGTGGTGCCGTCATTTAAGGACCGCTGGATTCGCTTTTTCTACCTGCTTTCGGAGGAGATCTACCGCCGCGCCTTCCGCGTGACGAGTTTGTTCCATAACGCCCGCAAGACGCAGATTGATATGGGCTGTGATGCGGACAAATGCCTGGTTATCCCCAACGGCATCCAGTTCGATCGCTTTAGGGATATTCCCTTAAAGCCCGATGATGGCTGGGTGGATATTGGCGCAGTGGTGCGCTTGGCGCCCATCAAGGACGTCAAGACCATGATCTATGCCTTCTTTGAGCTGCACGAGCGCCTGCCTAAGGTGCGCCTGCACATCATGGGCGGCGTGGACGACGAAGAGTACGGCGCCGAGTGCCACGCGCTGGTCGATACCCTGGGCGTGCGCGACCTGATCTTTACCGGTCGCGTCAACGTGGTCGAGTACATGGAAAAGCTCGACTTTACCATTTTGACGAGCATCTCCGAGGGCCAGCCGCTCAGCGTGCTGGAGTCGCTTGCAGCGCGCCGTCCCTGCGTGACGACCGAGGTGGGCTGCTGCCGCGAGCTACTCGAAGGCGCCCCGGGCGACGACTTTGACGTGGCGGGTTTTGTGACGCCGCCTATGTATCGCAAGGGCTTGGCCGATGCCATGGAACGCATGTGCACAAGCCGCGCCCGCCGTATCGAGATGGGGGAGCGCGGCCAGCGCCGCGTTGCCACGTACTTTTTGCACGAGCAGATGCTCACCAACTATCGCGCACTGTACGACGAGACGGCGTGTGCGTTTAACCTGCCCAGAGAGGGGGAGTAGCCGGTGGCCGGAATTGGTTTTGAGCTCAAGCGCCTGTTTAGGCGCAAGGGCCTGTTTGCCACGATGCGCGCTTACGGCTACGCCGGCATTGTGTGCACGGGCCCGATGCTGCTGGGCGTGCTGCTCCAGGTGGGTATCTTGGTGCTGTGCGGTCTGTGGGGTGTGGGCCGTGCCAACCAGGATCTGCTGGTGTGCATGGTGACCTACACACTGCTGGCCTCGCTTTTGCTCACGAGTTTTTTCTCCATGCCGGTCACGCGCTTTTTGGCTGATATGTTGTTTGCCGAGCGCGAGGATGAGATCCTGCCTTCGTTTTGGGGCTCCAACGCCATCATGCTCGTTGCGGGCACCGTGCTCTACGGCGCCTTTTTGCTGTTCTCGGGCGCCACACTGCTGCAGGGACTGCTGTGCCTGTGGCTGTTCAACATTATGATCGTCAACTGGAACGGCATGAGCTACCTCACCGCCATCAAGGATTACCGCGGTATCCTGTGCAGCTTTGCGGCTGCCATTGACGTCGCGTGCCTATGCGCCCTGGCCGCGCTGGCACTGGGGCTGCCGCCGGTCGAGGGCCTGTTGGCATCAATTGCTCTGGGCTACGGCGTCATGCTTGCCTGGGACGTGGTTCTGCTATACCGGTATTTTCCTCAGAGCGACCGCAGCCCCTGGCTCTTTTTGCAGTGGCTCGATCAGTTTATGCCGCTGGCGCTCACGGGCCTGTTAACCAATCTGGGGCTCTTTGCGCACCTGGTGATTATTTGGGCCGGTCCCATTGGCGTGCAGGTCAAGGGCTTCTTTTATGGTGCGCCCTACTACGATGTGCCGGCGCTCATCGCGTTTTTGACCATCCTGGTCACGACCGTCAACTTTGTGGTCTCGGTCGAGGTCAACTTCTATCCGCGCTATCGCGACTACTACAGCCTGTTCAACGACGGCGGCGTGGTGGGCGACATTGTGGTGGCCGAGGAGGAGATGCTCTCCACGCTTAACAGCGAACTGCGCTTTTGTGCGCTCAAGCAGCTGTTTGTGACCGCGGCGGTCATTTCGCTCGAGACCACGGTGCTGTCGGCCCTACCGTTGGGCTTTAACAACCTTATGCACGGGTATTTTCGCACGCTGTGCGTGGGCTATGGCCTGTATGCCGTGGGTAATACGGTGATGCTCATCTTGCTGTACTTTACCGACTATAAGGGGGCCGTGCTGGCTTCGGGCCTGTTTGCCGGTGTGGCCGGGCTGGCGACTGCCGTGTCGTTGCTTTTGCCGCAGCAGTTTTACGGCTTTGGCTTTTTGTTGGGTGCGGCGGTGTTTTTTATCGTGGCGCTGCTGCGACTCGATACCTATACCGCCAACTTGCCGTATCGTATCCTGAGCCAGCAGCCCATTGTGGCGACCGACAAATCGGGCTGGTTTACCGAACTTGGCCGGGTGCTCGACCGTGTTGAGCAATGCTACGAGGACAAGCGCGCGGGCGGTGAGCCGCGCAGTGCGTTTGAACGTATGGTGGTTCGCCTGTACCAAAAACATTGGGGAGGTTCTGATGATCGATAAGTTGATGTCTCGCCGCTGCCTGATCGAGGCGGCTGCCGGCGCGCTGTTGCTTTCGGGCTGTTCGTCTCAGGACGAATCCTCGACTAAAAAGGTCAAAAAGCAGGACAAGATTAAAAAGGCCGATTCCTCGGACGGTACCAAGCATCTGCGCGATAAAGATGAGCTGTACGAGGTCTACGACGACTCGGGCATTGTGACCATGTACCTGACGGTCTCGCGTGGCAACAGCTCCGAGAACACCGACCACAGCTGGGCCGAGATCAACACGTACTCGGTGTATGACTATGCCGACATGGGCGTGACGCGCTATCAGGTTATGGGCCTGCTGCAGCCGGGCGACGAAGACGGCCCGGTGGCCGGCGAGGTTGGCTATGGCGAGGAAGCGCCCAATGCCACCGTGCAGGTGCGCGGTCAGACATCGAGCATGAACTCGCAAAAGAATTACAAGGTGGAGCTCAAAAAGGGCAAGGGTACCTGGCGCCAACAGCGCGCGATTGCGCTCAACAAGCACATGGGCGAGGGTATGCGTTTTCGCAACAAGATGGCCTACGACCTTATCCGTGGGATTCCCCAGATGATGGGCCTGCGCACGCAGTTTGTGCATCTGTGGGTGTGCGACCAGACCGAAAAGTCCAACGACACCTTTGAGGACTACGGCCTGTTTACGCAGGTGGAGCAGCTCAACAAGACGGCGCTTAAGGCACATGGCCTGGATAAGAGCGGACACCTGTATAAGGTGAACAGCTTCGATTTCCATCGCTACGAGGATACCATTAAGCTCGCCGACGATCCCGACTACAACCAGGCTAAATTTGAGGGCATGCTCGAGATTAAGGGCGATTCGGACCACACCAAGCTCATCGAGATGCTCGATGCGCTCAACGACGAATCGCAAAAGATCGACGACGTGCTCGGCACCTACTTTGATACTGAGAATCTGGTCTATTGGCTGGCGTTTCAGATTCTGACGGGCAACTGCGATACGCAGAACCGTAACTGCTATCTGTACAGCTCGCTCAACTCAAATACCTGGTACTTTTTAGATTGGGACAACGACGGCATGCTGCGCAAGCTGGAGCTGTCTCTTACGGGGTTCTCGGACTATGCGAGCTGGGAGCGCGGCGCAAGCAACTACTGGGGCAACGTACTGTTCAATCGTGCGCTGCGCAGCAAATCGTTTCGCAGCGAGCTCGACCGCGCCGTCAAGGACCTGCGCTCGTATATGACCGAGGCACGCCTGAGCAAGATGATCAAGCACTACCGCAAGGTGACTGAATCCCTGGTCTTTGCTTCGCCCGATATTGACCATCTGCCTGTCACCAAGGACCAATACGAGCAGATCGCCGCGGCTATTCCCTCCGAGATCGAGGAGAACTATAAGAGCTTTCGCGAGAGCTATAAAAAGCCCATGCCGTTCTACATTGGCGTTCCGCAGATCGACAACGGCAAGCTGCGCATTAACTGGGATGCGTCCTACGACTTTGAGGCGCGCGACATTCGCTACACCGTGGAGTTTGCGCGTGACTATGCCATAAGCGACGTGGTCTTTAAGGCCGAGGACGTGCTGCTTCCCGAGGTGACCTGTGATGCGCCCGATACCGGCCAGTATTTTGTGCGCGTGCGTGCCACCAACTCCGACGGCTATACGCAAGATGCGTTTGACTACTATGTGACCGACGACGGCAAGCACTACGGCATGAAGTGTTTTTACGTGCAAGACGGCGGTAAGGTCGTGGAGGACACGTATGAGGAGGGCTAGCGCGCTGCTTGAGCGCTTGGCGGCCCCGCCTGTGCGTGCCACGCAGGAGCGTTACCGCCACGAGCTCAAATATCTCATTAACGAGGGCGAGCACGCTGCGCTTGCCTGTCGCATGGCGCCGGTTTTTAAGCTGGACAAGCATGCGCGGGCAGGCGGTTACACTATTCGCAGCCTGTACTTTGACGACTACTGCAACTCGGCCTACGAGGAAAAAGACGCCGGTATTCTCATGCGCAAAAAGTATCGCGTGCGCATCTATAACGGCAGCAACAAGGTGATTAAGCTCGAGCGCAAAAAGAAGTACGGCAGCTGGATCTACAAGGAGGACGCGCCGCTCACGCGTGGCGAGTTTGAGCAGATTCTGGCTGGCGACTACGACTTTTTGCTGAGGAGTCCTTATCCGCTCTGTCGCGAGTTCTACATCGAGTGCATCTGCAATATGATGCGCCCGCGGACCATCGTGGACTATGAGCGCGAGCCGTGGGTGATGGACGAGGGCACCGTGCGCATTACGTTTGACATGAACGTGCGTGCCGCGGTGGGAAGCTTCGATATCTTTGACGCGACGCTGCCCGCGCTGCCGGTCCTGGAGCCCGGCAAGCTGGTGATGGAGGTCAAGTTTACGGAGTTTTGCCCACAGCTCGTGCGCGATATGGTGCCGCCGGGCGCGTCTGAACTCACGGCGGTCTCCAAGTACTGCCTGTGTTACGAAAAGACCGCCTACCTGCGCGGATTTAATTACTGGGAATCGGATTTTGAGAACCGAGGGGATATTTAGACCATGAGCACCAGGGACTTTTTTAAGAACTCCGTTTTGGAGGCGTTTGGCCAGGTCGACCCTGCCAAGATCGGCCTTTCGCTGCTCGTGGCGCTCGCCATGGGCATCCTGATCTATTACGTGTACAAGCGCTTTTTTACCGGCGTGGTGTATTCGCGCAGCTTTGCCGTGACGCTCGTGGGCATGTGCGTGCTCACCTGCATGGTCACGCTCGCGATCTCGACGAACGTGGTCATCTCGCTCGGTATGGTCGGTGCTCTGTCTATTGTCCGCTATCGTACGGCGGTCAAGGACCCGCTCGACCTGCTGTATCTGTTTTGGGCTATTACCACGGGCATTACGGCGGGTGCCGGCATGTATGCGCTCGTGGGACTTACGGCGGTGGTGATCGTGGTGATGATTGCCGGCTTTGCGAGCCACCAAGACAAGGCACGCGTGTACATGATGGTCATCCACTACACGGGCCAGACTACCGGCGATGATATCGTGCGCGCGTTTGGGCGCACCAAGTTCACCGTCAAGTCCAAGACCATGCGCGGCGACAAGGTCGAGATGGCCGTCGAGGTGTTCTCTGACGGTGTGGATATGCCCTATGCCGACGCCATACGCGCGCTCGACGGCGTGGAGGACCTGACGCTCATCCAGTACAACGGCGAATATCACGGCTAACTATGTTCCGGCGTTTTAACAAACGCCGGACCGCTCGACGCTGCGCGGGCATCTGCCGGGCGATCTGCCGCTCAAACCGTCGCTCGCGTACATAAAGTACGCTTCGCTCCTCTTTCGCGGCACCTCGCCACGGCAGCTGCCCGCTCGCTGACGTTTGCTCGACCTGGGTGATATTGATTTATCCGAAGCGCCGTCACGGGTATCATGGTGAAAGCGATTTCAATGACAGGGGTGCTCGTGGTAAAGATGAAAGATGTGGCCGAGCTGGCTGGCGTTTCGAGCGCCGCCGTCTCGCGCTACCTCAACGGTGGATATATCTCGGCGGACAAGGCCGAGCGCATTAAGCAGGCAATCGAGTTGACCGGATACGTGCGATCCAGCCAGGCTCGCGCGCTGCGCACCGGTTCCACCAAGCTCATCGGCGTCATCGTGCCTAAGATCAACTCGGAATCCGTTAGCCGCATTACCGCTGGCATTGGCCAGGTGCTCGGTCGCCGTGGCTACCAGATGTTGCTTGCCAATACCGATAACGTTGCCAATCGCGAGCTCGAATACCTCGATTTATTCCAAAACCACCCGGTCGATGGCATTGTGCTGGTGGCAACCATGATCACCGACGAGCACCGTCGCGCGATTGAGTCGTGCCGCGTGCCCATTGTGTTGATCGGCCAACATGTCGAGGGCGCGGCGTGCGTCTATCACGACGA
>DBFBFY010000035.1:0-10942 GCA_048201615.1 Collinsella sp. | reverse complement strand
GTCGCGTGACGACGGAGGGCCGGAGTGGGGCGACAGGGCAGTGTGGGAGGACCTCCACCACAGGGACCCGTACCCGTTCTGGCTGGATTAATGGATGGAAACGGGTGTTCTATCGGGACACACATTTTGTCCTATAAGCCTAATTTGGAGCGGGACCCTTGGCAGTTGCGGTGGAATAGTTCCTGTTTTATGTCTTGGATGCCGATTTTAGGAACTATTTCACCGCAACTTATAGATGCGGCGTCGACTAGGACAAATCGTCTTCGTAGGGCATCAGGTCTGCTAGGTAGCCTTTTTCCTTGAGCATCGCCTCGATCTCGTCGAGGGTCTGTTCGTCCTCCGCCGCAATGCGATGGAAGTGGTAGCCGCTGGTCACCGTCAGCAGCGGAAAGCTCTTGCCGCTCTCGATATCGCGCAGATAGCGCTCGACATCGCGACGATTGCGGATGTCCAGGTCGGCCGTAATCTTACCGTACACGCGGTGATTGACAATCACGTTGAGCACGGCGCCGCCGGCGTCGACGATACTCGTGAGCTCATCGCCTGCCTGCTCCACGCTGTGGCGAACCTTGACCAAGCGCGTAGGCACGGCGGGGCTGCTGGGGGCCTCCTGCAGCACGTAGCCGCGGTTGGTCGCCACGATATCGTGCCCATCGGCGCGCAGCAGGGCGATGTCCTGCACCACGATCTGGCGGCTCACACCCACCTCGCGGGCAAGCGCGCTGCCCGATACGGGCCCCTTGGCCCCCTCGAGCACGGCCATGATGGCACGGCGACGCTCGCGGGCGTTCATTATTTACCGTCCAGCAGACGCAGGTGCTTAAGCGAGAGGTCGAGGATCGGCGCGGAGTGCGTCAGGGCGCCCGAGCTAATAAAGTCAACGCCCAGGTCGGCAAGCGCGCGGATATTGCTGGCATCCACGTTGCCCGAGCACTCGGTCTTGGCGCGGCCGGCGATAAGTTCAATAGCGGCGGCCATGTCGTCATGGGTCATGTTGTCGAACATGATGATGTCGGCACCGGCCTCCACGGCCTCGCGCACCATGTCCAGGTTCTCGCACTCGATCTCGACCGTCGTGGTAAACGACGCATGGGCGCGCGCCATCTCGATCGCGCGCGCCACGCCACCGGCGGCATCGATGTGGTTGTCCTTGAGCATGACGGCCGTCGACAGGTTGTAGCGGTGGTTGCTACCGCCGCCAATCTCAACCGCCGCCTTTTCAAACACACGCATACCCGGCGTGGTCTTGCGCGTGTCGACGAGCACGGTCTTGGTACCCTCGAGCGCCGCGGCCATGCTGTGCGTATAGGTAGCGATGCCGCTCATGCGCTGCAGGTAGTTGAGCGCCACGCGCTCGCCCGAAAGCAGCACACGCGCATCGCCGCGCACCTGACCCACGTGGTCGCCGGCATGCACCTCGTCACCGTCGGCAACATCAAACAGCACCGAGCTCTGCGAATCCAGCAGCTCAAAGGTGCGAGCGAACACATCCAGGCCGGCAATGATGCCATCGGCTTTGGCGATAAGCTCCACCGTGGCGGGACGCGCCGTGGGGCACACGCTCGCCGTGCTCACGTCCTCAAACGTAATGTCCTCGCGCAGAGCTTGCAGAATCAGATCATCGACGACGAGCTTCATGGTAATGGGATTCATGGTCTACTCCTCCACGGCCTGCGTGCCGGCGGCACGGGCCAAATCATCGATTGCCAGAGGGTCGGCGCCCAGGGCGCGATGACGGCCATCGAGCGCGGGATCGCCCGCCTGCTCCACGGCCAGCGACTCGCCGGTACGCATATACCACGCGGCGCGACGACCCCAGACCAGCGCCTCGAGCAGGCTGTTTGAAGCAAGGCGGTTCTTGCCGTGAACGCCGTTGCAGGCCGTCTCGCCCGCGGCGTAGAGCTCGGGCATCGAGGTGCGGCCGTCCTTGTCGACCCACACGCCGCCCATAAAGTAGTGCTGCGTCGGCGTAACGGGAATGGGCTCATCCAGGATGTCGCGACCGTCCTCCAGGCAGCGCGCGCGGATGTTGGCGAAGTGCCCGGTCACCACGTCGCGCTCGACGGGGGCAAAGCTCAGCCACTCGTGCTCGGTGTCATCCTGCTTCATCTGCTCGCGGATGGCGGCGGCGACAACGTCGCGCGGCTGCAACTCGTCGGTAAAACGCTCGCCGGCGGCGTTGAGCAAAATCGCGCCCTCGCCGCGGCAGCTCTCGCTGATCAGGAACGTGCGACCCGGCTGCGGCGAGAACAGACCCGTGGGATGGATCTGCACGTAGTCCAGGTGCTCCATCTTAATGCCATGCTCCTGAGCGATGTAGCAGGCGTCGCCCGTGAGCTGCGGGTAGTTGGTCGAGTGGTCGTACACGCCGCCAATGCCACCCGTCGCCCACAGCGTGTGGCGGGCATGGATCTTAAACGGCTCGCCGGCATGCGCGCCCTCAGCGGCATTTACCAGCTCGTCGGCGGGACGAACCGAGTTGTCCTCGTCCACGGGAACGGCGACGATACCGGTGCACACCGTGTCGCCGTCACGCTCGCCCGTCAGGATGTCGGTCATGGCCACGTGCTCCAAAATCTGCACGTTGTCCAGCTTGTGGACAGCCTGAAGCAGCTTAGTCGTGATCTCCTTGCCGGTGATATCGACATGGAAGGCAATGCGCGGACGGCTGTGTGCACCCTCGCGGGTAAAGTCGAGGCTGCCGTCGGCCTTGCGCTCAAAATCCACGCCCATCGCTAGCAGGTCGTTGATGACCGAGCGGCTCGAGCGGATCATGATGTCGACGCTCTCGCGGCGGTTCTCGTAATGGCCGGCGTGCATGGTGTCCTCAAAGAAGGCATCGTAGTCCGAGCCTTCGGGCAGCACGCAGATGCCGCCCTGCGCGAGCATCGAATCGCACTCGTCGACCGCGCCCTTGGAGAGCATGATCACGCGCGTGCTCGTCGGCAGATTGAGGGCCGCGTATAGACCCGCCACGCCGCAGCCGGCAATAACGACGTCGCACTCCATATCGGGGTATTGCTTGGTTTCCACAGGAATCCTCTCCCTTGTAATGTGACATAAGGGACCGTCCCTCATGCAACATTGTTCTAGCGCGCTGCGTACTCGAGCATACGGTCGAGCGTGAGCTTGGCCTGGTCTGCCGCCTCGTCCGAGACGCCGATCTGCACCTCGCCCTCGCCCGTCTCCAGGCAGCGCACGAGCTTCTCGAGCGTGATGAGATCCATGTTGACGCAGGTGGGCTGCACCGCGGGGAAGTAGAACTTCTTGCCAGTGCCCTGGCAGCGGCGCTCGAGCTCGTAGAGCACGCCGCGGACCGTCACGATAATGAACTCGCTCGCGTCGGACTCCTCGGCATACTTGATGATGCCGGCGGTGGAGCCGATGTAGTCGGCCTCGGCCAGAACGTCGGCCTTGCACTCAGGATGCGCCAGCACGAGCGCGTCGGGGTGGGCCTCCGTCACGTCGACGATCTGCTCGACGGTGATGATGTGATGGCGCGGGCAGTAGCCGTTGTTGAGGATGACGTGCTTTTGCGGCACCTGCTCGGCTACGAAGCGGCCCAGGTTTTGGTCGGGAATGAACAGGATATGCTGCTGCGGCAGCTCGGACACGATCTTGACGGCGTTGGAGCTGGTGACGCACACGTCACTCCAGCTCTTGATCTCGACCGTCGAGTTGACGTAGCAGACCACGGCAAGGTCGTCACCGTACTCGGCGCGGGCGGCGTCGACCGTCTCGCGCTTGACCATGTGAGCCATGGGGCAGTCCGCGCCCGGCTCGGGCAGCAGCACGGTCTTAGTGGGATTGAGCAGTTTGGCGCTCTCGCCCATAAACTCCACGCCGCACAGCACGATGGTCTGCTGCGGCAGGCTTTTAGCGAGCTTAGCCAGGTAGAAGCTGTCGCCGACGTAATCAGCCACGGCCTGCACCTCGGGCGCCACGTAATAGTGCGCCAGAATCAACGCGTCGCGTTGGATTTTTAGTTGCTGAATGGCCTCGACGAGCTCTGCGGGCACCAGCGCCGCGCGCTCCGTTGCCGTCGTTGCCGATGCCAGGCCGGCCGCAATATCGCGTGCAAGCTCCGATGCATCCATGTTCGCGCTCTGTGCCATCAAGGCCCCTCTCTTTTGGCGAATCTTGGGGCTTTAGTATGACACCTAGGTTTACAGCTGACAAGACAGCTGTAAACCTAGGTGTAAAGCTGAAATAAAGATTCAATCATGTGTCAGGTCCATTTTCGAACTGGCAAGCTGAGGATAGCCGAGCTCTCGATAGCGCAGGAGGCATCTTTCGCCACCGCAATACCGCTCGGCGCGAGTTGCGCGACGTGGGGCGCAAATGGGACACGCCTCCGCGAGCGGTCCGCACCCAATGTGGCAAAATCGAACTACTAAGGGGGCTCAGAATGCTCAAGATTATTGCCTGCGACGACGACGTCGCTTTTCTAGATAGACTGCACCGGATGATCGACCGTTGGTCGAGCGAGACGGGCACGGCGGTCGATGTTGCGCTCGTCACGCGCGGCGAGGACCTGCTGGCGCGCCATGCCGCGTCGCGCGCCGACATCATCCTGCTCGACATGATCATGCCGCTCGTCAACGGCATGGACACCGCGCGCGAACTGCGCCAGGCCGATACCGCCGTGCGCCTGGTGTTCCTCACCTCATCGCCCGAGTTTGCACTGGAGTCCTACGAGGTCCGCGCCTTCGATTATCTGCTCAAGCCCGTGGCCTACGAGCGCCTGGCGCAGTTGCTCGACGAGCTTTCGAGCATGCGCCCGGCGGCAACCGACGAGCTCGTGATCAAAACTTCCTTTGGCTACCACGCCCTGCGCCTGTCCGACATCGAATATGCCGAGGCGCGCAACAAGCACGTGGTCTTCCACCTGCGCGACGGACGCGATATCGAGGCACTCGAGTCGTTCCGCAGCGTCGAGGACCGCTTGGAGCAAAACGCGGTCTTCTTTAAATGCCACCGCAGCTACCAGGTCAACCTGCGCAATATCGATCACTTTGACCGCACGGACATCGTCATGCGCTCGGGCGCGTGCATCCCGCTTTCGCGCAGCTGCAAGCAGGGATTCCAAGACGCCTACTTTGCGGTGCGCTTTGAGGGTGGGAGACACTGATGGTCTCCTCGGTCGAAATGGTCCTTTGGGCAATCCACCACGCCACGACGCTGCTCTTTGGCGTCTTTGCCTCGGCGGCGCTGTGCGGTGTCGAGATCAACCGGCGTCATGCGCTTGAACTGGTGCTGGTCGGCGTCGTGACCGGCGCTGCCTTTTCGATCGCCAATGCCGTCGGCGGCGAGCTTTTCGCCCGCCAGGTATATCCGCTCGTCGTGCATCTGCCGCTCGTCATCTATTTGTGCGCGCGCTACCGCCTGAGCCCGCTGCTTGCCGTGCTCGGCATTACGAGTGCCTATCTGAGCTGCCAGTTCAGCAATTGGATGGGCATCGCCGCATTTGCCGCAACCGATTCTCAGATCGCGTACTATCTGGCGCGCATCGCGACCACACTCGCCGTCTTTGCCGTCCTGCTGCATTGGGCCGGCGACATCGGTCCGCGCTTGGCGATTAAAAGCACCACCGAGCTGGGCATCCTTTTAATCCTGCCGCTCGTCTATTACGTCTTTGACTATGCCACCAACGTCTACACCACGCTGTTCCACTCGGGCTCGGTGGTGACGGTTGAGTTTTTGGCCTTTGCGCTCTGCGCGTTCTACCTTATGTTCCTCGCCGTCTACCTGCGTGAATACGAAGAAAAGGAAACCGCCGAGAGAGAGCGCTGGATGCTCGAAACCCGCGACAGCGTCGCCATCAAAGAGCTCGAAGCTTGGCGTCAATCTGGGCGCGAGCTGTCGATTCTTCGCCACGACATGCGCCACTTTCTACGCGGCCTGGCCGCTTTAATTGAAGAGGGCCACACCGACGAGGCGCTCGATCGCATCGACGAACTCTGCGAAGCCGGCGACCGCACCGCCGTACGCCGCTTCTGCGCCAACGAGACCGTAAACATCGCGCTTTCGTCATTTAACTCGGATATCAATAGAAACGGCATTACCGCCAACTTGCGCGCCGCCGTACCCGAAACCATCCACGTAGGTGACGCCGACCTGTTTAGCGTGCTCTCAAATGCCTTGGAAAACGCTATCACCGCCGCAAGCGCCGCGCCCCAGGGAAAGCGATTCGTCGACTTTGACCTGCGATTAGAGGACGGCCAGCTGCTGCTGTTAGTTTCCAACACGTTTGACCGCGCGCCGCGCATGGTCGACGGCATGCCCGTAGCCGGGCACACCGGACACGGCTTTGGAACCAAGAGCATTAAGCTTGCCGTCGAACGCATGAACGGCAACTGCCAGTTCCGCATTAACGGCGATCGGTTTGAGCTGCGCGCTGTGATGTAGAAGTGCGGCGCCGATCTCGCGGCGTGTCTTGCCCGCCAGGCAATCGCTCACCGGCGCCAATCCGCTACAGCGGAGCGGCCGCCGGAGTCAGCTGCTTGATGTAGGCCCACATGCGCTGCTTGGCCGCTTTGTCGGTCAGCGCCGCCTCAAAGCCGTCGAGCGCGAGCACGCGGCGGCCCTGCACATGGGCGACCAGGCCGGGCTTGAGCATAGCGGTGTCGAAGTCATCGATCGCCACGAGCATATCGGCGTAGGTCTCGCGCATGGCATCAGCCGCGTTGTTGTCGAGCAGTAGCACCGCCTCGGGGTCCAAAGCCTCAAGCGCCTCACGGAACAGCTCGCACGGCAGAGTCTCGCCCACCGCGACCGCTCCGTCACCCACGCCGGCGACGCTTGCCAGCACGCAAAAATCCTCGGGCGCGTAGCCGATGGCCCCAAGCGCCTTGCGCAACGCCGCGCCATCCGGGCCGGCGGCAAGCTCGCCACCCGAACGCTCGGCCTCGTCCAAATCGCCTTTGACCAGCACGATCGGCGAGCACGCGTTGCCCGCGATACGCACGCCACGGACCGCAAGCGATGTGAGCTCCTGCTCGGCCGCCTGGGCGATGGCTTCTTTTTTCTGGCTTTGTAACGTGGGCATGCGCTCTCCAATCGTTTGCGTGTTCACCATTATATAAAAGAGCCGCCCGCGAGTGGTTGCTTTGCGGGTGGCTGGGTATAAGCACGGTCGTACTGAGTTTTACGCGGCCAAGCCGCGTCGCATTATGGAGGTCACCATGGCTGACATTAATCAGATTACCCCCGAGAACTTCGATTCCATCGTTAACGACAGCCTGCCCGTGCTGGTCGATTTTTGGGCACCGTGGTGCGGGCCCTGTCGATCCCTCTCGCCCATCGTTGACGAGGTTGCCGATGAGCTGGCGGGCAAGTTTGCCGTTGCCAAATGCAACGTCGACGACAACCAGGACCTGGCCATGAAGTATGGCGTCATGAGCATCCCCACGCTGATTGTGTTTAAGGACGGCGAGGAGATTGACCGCTCGGTTGGCGCTCTGCCCAAGGCGAGGCTGCAGGCGCTGCTGGAGAAGCATCTGTAATACGCTTGTTACTTACCCGCCGTCTATGAGCGCTTTTGCACCGCTCGCCGGACTTCTGAATGCACCGAGTGCAACCGCGGATAGTATGGTAGTCACAAACAGCCCCCAGTGAACGGGTGCGGGTCGCACAGACTCGTACCCGTTTTCTTATGTAACTGCGCGCAGAGCGGGCGTAGTAAAATCTGAACCACTGAACTGCCCCATACAAAAGGAGATTTCCCATGCATGATGTTGGAATGAACATGAGCCAGCTTGCCATGAGCGTCAAGCAGGTCGACGACACCATCGAGCTCGCTCACGAATGGAGCCATCAGCTGCTGCATGCGACCGAGAATTTTGACATGGAGCGCATCGGCGCCAAGCTCGAGGCCGCCATGGCCGCGCTGCACGAGGCCCATGATGCACTCGAGGGCTACGAAGAGGCCATCGAGGCCGACCACAACTCCGTCGGCTCCGTGAAGCTGGTGTAACGTGGCCGAACACGAGCACGGCTGCGGGTACGAGCACGAGCATCCGCATGGGGCGGACGGTGACGCGGGCTGCCACTGTAGTGGCTCCGGCTCCGAGCTGGTCCGTTTTTCGGTTACCGCACCGGACGACCTGCTGCGCCGTTTTGACGAACAGATCGCGCGCCGCGGCGACGTGGCCAACCGCTCCGAGGCCGTGCGCGACCTGATTCGCGCCTCGATCGCCAAGGAGCAGATGCGCACGCCCGATGAGCATGTTATCGGGTCGCTCACCATGATCTACGACCATCACACCGGCGATCTGACACGCCGCCTGGACGAGGTGCAGCACGACTACACCAACGAGATCGTATCGACCATGCACGTGCATCTGGATCACCACAACTGCTTGGAGATTCTGGCGCTCAAGGGTCGCGGCGAGCGCGTCTACGAACTAGCCGACCGCCTGCTGGGCCTGCGCGGCGTTAAGCACGGCGAGCTCACGTGCGCCGCCACCAAGCAGAGCCTGGGGCTGTAGCGGGATTTCCCGCAGCGCACCTGCCAAAAAGGGACAGGTTTGTTTTGGCAGGTTTAGAAGTTTTACCTACCAAAACAAACCTGTCCTTTTTTGGTCGGTTTTGATGAGGGGTGTCGCATGCGGCATGTGCATATTCATGTGACGGGCATTGTGCAGGGCGTTGGCATGCGACCGTTTGTGTATCGCGAGGCCATGGCGCATGGCATTTGCGGATGGGTGCTCAATGCGGGCGACGGCGTGCATATCGAGGCGCACGCTTCGGTCGAGGCGCTCGACGGCTTTGTCGCCGCGCTGTCGGAGCACGCGCCTGCCGCGACCCGCGTTGAGCATGTCGAGGTTATGGACCTAGCACCCGGCAACTGGGACGCCGCTAACGAGCAGGGTTTTCGCATTGTGGCGTCACAGGATCAAACTGCCCACACGACGCTCATCTCACCCGACATCGCCACGTGCGACGACTGCCTGCGCGAGCTGTTCGACCCCGCCGACCGACGCTTTCACTATCCCTTTATCAACTGCACCAACTGCGGACCGCGCTTTACCATCATTCGCTCGCTGCCCTATGACCGAGCGGCCACCTCGATGAATCGCTTTCCCATGTGCCCCACCTGCGCCGCAGAGTATGCCGATCCGCTCGATCGGCGATTTCACGCGCAGCCCGATGCCTGCTTTGATTGTGGACCGCATATTACGTGGCGTGAGGTCAATTGCGGTGTTGTGCCAACGGCGGTCGACGCGACACCAGCCGTCGGCTCCACGCGCGAGGCCAGCGATGCCATCATCGAACGCTGCGTCGAGCTGCTGGCTGGCGGCGGCATCGTCGCCATCAAGGGTCTGGGCGGATTCCACCTGGCCTGCGATGCCACCAACGAACAAGCGGTACGCGAGCTGCGCCGTCGCAAGCGTCGCAGCAATAAGCCGCTTGCCGTTATGGTGCGCGACCTTGCCGACGCCGAGCGCCTGTGTCACATCGATGGCGTTGAGCGTAATCTTCTTGCCGGCAGCGTTCGTCCCATCGTGCTGCTGCGTCGCCGCGCAACCGGCAACGACGCCTACGGCTCCCCCGACGCCCCTGAGCTCGCGCCATCCGTCGCGCACGACTTGCCCGAGCTCGGCGTCATGCTCCCCTACACCCCGCTTCAACATTTACTGCTCGCCGCGGCCGCGGCGCGCGGCATGAGCGCACTCGTCATGACCAGCGGAAACCTGAGCGAAGAGCCCATCGAGACCGACGATGCCCTTGCATGGGAGCATCTCGTTGCCGCCGGCATCGCCGACGCGTTGCTCGGCAACGACCGCGCAATTCTGTCGCGCTACGACGACTCCGTGGTACGCGTGGTCGACGGCGACGTCATGCCTGTGCGTCGCGCACGCGGATATGCGCCGCAGCCGCTGTCGTTGCCGGAGCTCAACGGCACCACGCCCTGCGTGCTCGCCTGCGGTCCGCAGCAAAAAGCCACGATCGCGCTCACGCGCGAGGACGCCAACGGTCATACGACCTGTTTTGTGTCGCAGCATATCGGCGATGTCGAAAACGGCGCGACTTTCGATGCCTGGAGCGCCGCACGCACGCGTCTGGAAAACCTCTTTGACCTGGCGGCTGCCGCCTTGGCATGCGACATGCATCCCAGCTATCTGTCGAGCCAATGGGCGCGCGAGCAGGCACGGGAGCACAATCTGCCGCTTATCGAAGTCCAGCACCATCATGCGCACATCGCGAGCGTAATGGCAGAGGCGATTGTCGCAGGCCGGCTTGCGCCCGATGCACGCGTCCTCGGCATCGCCTTCGACGGCACGGGCGCCGGCACCGATGGCACCATATGGGGCGGTGAGTTTCTTATCTCCCGTCTCGCCGATTTTGAGCGCGTCGCGCATCTGCGCACCTGGGCGCTCCCCGGTGGCGCCGCATCCGTACACGATGCCCGCCGCAACGCCTTTGCCCTGCTCAGCGAGCTCGACCTGCTCGAGCACCCGGGAGCTGTGGGGCTCTTGAACAGCCTTGACGAGCAAACGCGCAGCATAACGGCAACGATGATCGAGCGCGGCATCAACAGTCCGCGCACTAGCAGCATGGGTCGCCTGTTTGATGCCGCAGCCGCGATTTTGGGCATTTGCGGCCAGGCAACCTACGAGGGCGAACCCGCCATCGAGCTCGAAGCCGCCGCCTGGCGCGCGCTCGACAGCGAAATCGCCCATTTTCCCGACGACAACGCCGGCTATTCCGCATCTGACCCATCGTGGCTGGACGGCCCCTATGTTCTGGACCAGAAAGCACTCTTTGAGGCACTTTTGGGAGGAATTGAAGCCGGAGCGCCCGCCGACAGGCTCGCACTCGACTTCCATGTCGCCGTCGCGCGCTCCTCGGCGCGCATCGCCAGCGATATCTGCGTGCACGAGGGCATCGACACCGTCGCGCTCTCGGGCGGCGTGTTCATGAACCGACTTCTGCTTCA
>DBFBFY010000034.1:0-15983 GCA_048201615.1 Collinsella sp. | reverse complement strand
CTTTGGCATGGGAGCCTCCCAACCTCGTTGCGGCGCGGCTGCGCCTATGGCACTTCAACATCATTGTCGCAGCCCCGACCCGCGGTCACGAGCGGGGGCTCCTATCTTTTTAGTGCCCTCGGATTGGGTCATAGTGTCTGTAGGGGATGGGGCCGTCGCCGTTCTCGACATAGCGGGCTATGGCCTTGACAACGGAGTCGCTGATGTAGATGTGGCCGCCCTTCTCGTTGGGTCGATCGTTTCTGGTGGAGAATGCAGCCGAAACCTCGCCTTCCGCAAACGCGTCCACGGTGGAGCCGTTCTTGATGACGATGTCGTCCCCGTCAGTGATGAGGGCGATGGCCTGGCCGCCGTTCGCGCTGGTACGGACCGTCACGGTCGCGTGATCGAGCGTAACGCCCTTGTAGGCATAGACACCATATTCAACACCGCTTGCGTCAAGGGAGGCGTTCGTGACCGCGAGACTACCCTCAGTGTCGACGGCAAGATCTCCCTCGGAGTTTGCCTTGACCTGGCTGCCGTCCGAGATGTTGATATTGCCGCCGCTCCAAAGGGCCTCACCATCGGCTGAGCTTGCCTCGACCGTCCCGCCACCCTTGATGGTGAGGTTCTTGTCGGCTCCAATACCCTTGTCCTTGGTAGCCCTGGCGGTGACGGCTCCGCTGTCGTCAATCGTGATATTGCCGTTTGCCCTGATGCCATCCGATGCACCCGTGGCGTTGACGTTGCCCGAACCTTTGATAGCGAGATCACCTCCGGCATTGATGGCATCAAACCCAGTGCTCGTGGCGTTGACGGATCCGGCTCCGTCGATGTTGATATTACCCGTGGAGAGGATAGCGTCCTCAGTAGATGTCACGCTGAGCGTGCCGCCCTCGTTGCCTTGGATATTGAGCTCGGCATTCTCGTTAGTGCCATGAGAAACGTTGATGCTTTCGATCCATTCGGCAGTGACGATGTTGGTTCCCGAGTAATTCACGTTGAGCTTGCCTGCGGCCTGGATCTCGCCGCCGTTATAGTTGTTGAGCTTCAAGTCGTCGGCGCCGTCCCACGACCAGGTACCGGCCTCGTCGCTCGCCGCGGTGTTGTACTTGTTGCCGCCGACCTTGACCCATTCCGCTGCGAGCGAGACGCTCGGCATGAGCAGCGAGCTCACCGTGAGCGCGCACACGGCGCCCGCGACGATGCGGCGCGTCACGCGGCGCCAGCTGCCGTGCGCGAGTCCTATGCGACGGCGAACGTCGGGTTCGGCAACATGGGTTCCGGCGGTAGTGTCATTGCGTTTGGGGGTCGTGAACAAGGCTGCCATGGTTGCTCCCGTTCTCATAGGGCCTATACGACTAGATTCAGCGTATCTGCTGGATGTTGCCGGCGGTAGTGCCGTTTGGAGGGCAAAATGGCCAAAATGGGGGAGAAATAGGCCGCACGCCGGCGCAGGGACCGGCGCTAAAAGAAAAGCGCGGGGCCGCATGGCGACTCCGCGCTTTATTGTTCAGCTTTTGCAGCCTTGCCCTTACGCTACGAAGAAGTAGACGAGGAAGGCAAGGGCCGCGATCCACCCGTCCCGTGCGAAAAAGTGTTTACGAGCGCTTGCGGCTCACCACGGCGCCCGCGGCGATGGCGGCTGTTCCTGCAAGGGCGGCTGCCACGATGGCTGCGTTCGAGGCGTCGCCGGTTGCCGCGAGCTTGCCGGTGGTCTTGGCTCCCGTGGCTGCAACTGCAACGGTCTTGGTCGTCTTCGTGCCCTCGGACTTGGAACCCTCGGGCTTGGTCTCGCCGGGCTTCTCCTCGGGTTTGGTCTCCTCGGGAGGAACGATGACCATGCTCTTGGCGACAGCTTCGTCGTAGGGGGAGTCGACCGTGGCGTCGCCCGTGCCGATGGTTTGACCCGCCTCGTAGGAGATGCTGGAGCCGTACTTTTCTTCGTAGCGATAGTTAATGATCTTGCCGCCTGCGGGCGCCTGGATGGGAGCGCCTTCGATCTTGATGGCGCCGATCGCCTTGCCATCTTCGCTTATGGCAAGAGCGAAGATTGCCGCCGTGTCTCCCTCAGCCGTGAGCTTGCTGCGGACGATCGAGATATTCGCGGGCGTGATGCCCTCGTAGGTCTGGGCGAAGATACCGATGTTCAGACCCCTAGGCTCAGGGATGACCTGGCCGCTTTGGTCGTTGCTGTAGTGATCGGGGCCATCGCCACCGGTCTCGACATAGCGGGCTATAGCCTTAACAACGGAGTCGCTGATGTAGATGTGGCCGCCAGCGACGTTTGGCTGGTGGTTTCTGGTAGAGATTGCAACCGAGAATTTGCCTTCCGCGAACGCGTCCACGATGGAACCATTCTTGATGACGATGTCGTCCCCGTCAGTGATGAGGGCGATGGCCTGGCCGCCGCTCGCGCTGGTACGGACCGTCACGGTCGCGTGATCGAGCGTAACGCCCTTGTAGGCATAGACACCATATTCAACACCGCTTGCGTCAAGGGAGGCGTTCGTGACCGCGAGACTGCCCTCAGTGTCGACGGCAAGATCTCCCTCGGAGTTCGCCTTGACCTGGCTGCCGCCTGAGATGTTGATGCCGTCTTCAGCCCAAATCGCCGCTTCTTCTATCGAGCTTGCTTCTACCTTGCCACCGCCTTTGATGGTCAGGTCACTGCCTGCGGCGATGCCGTAGCCTTCGCCTCCTTTAGCGATCACTGTGCCAGAGGAATCGATGGTGGTCTTGCCCTCGGATTGGATACCTTCGGTATCGCCCGTTGCATTCACGGTGCCCGAGCCCGTGATAGAGAGGTCGCCCTTTGCCTCAATTCCGTCGGCAGTAGTACTTGTGGTGTTCACGGTGCCTGGGCCAGAAATGGAGAGGTCGCCTGTGGATTTAATTGCATCGGCCTCGGCTGTCACATTGAGCTCATCCGTGCTATTCGAGCTCGTTATGTTCAACTCCGCTTTCTGGTTAGTGCCATCCTGCGCTTTGATGGCGGCTCCGGTGTAATCGGGCTCGGTTTTCACGGTGTTCTTGCCCTCGTACGCAATGTTGAGCTTGCCTGCAGCATTGATCGCACCGCCGTCATAGCCGTTGAGCTTCATATCGTCGGCGCCGTCCCATGACCAGGTGCCAGCCTCGTCACCCGCCGCGGTGCCAGCGTCATACCGGCTGCCGCCGACGTCCACCCACTCGGCCGCGAGCGAGACACTCGGCATGAGCAACGAGCTCACCGTGAGCGCGCAGGTCAGACCACAGACGATGCGGCGCGTCACGCGACGCCAGCTTCCGTGTGCGAGCAGCGTGCGACGGCGCACGTCGGGCTCGACAAAATGGGCTCCAGAGGTTTTGTCATTGCGCTTGGGGGTCGTGAACAAGGCGGCCATGGTTACTCCCATCCTCATAGGGCCTATGCGATTACGCCCAGCATATCTGCAGGATGTAGCCGGCGGTAGTGCCGTTTGGAGGGCAAAATGTCCAAAACTTGGGAAGCAATACATCGCGCGTCCGTGCGTAGCCTGGCTTTAAAAGAAAAGCGCGGAGCCGCTCGATGCGACTCCGCGCTTTGGTGTTCTGCTTTGGCAGCTTTGCCGCTACGCTACGAAGAAGTAGAAGAGGAAGGCGAGGGCTGCGATCCACATGAGCGGCTTGATCTTGGAAGCCTCGCCCTTAAAGAGCGCGACGACCACGTAGGCGATAAAGCCCAGGCCAATGCCGGCAGAGATGGAGTAGGTGAAGGGCACGCCGGCGACAATCATGAACGCCGGGAAACCCTGCGACACGTCGGACCAGTCGATCTCGGAGGCCTCACTCATCATGAGGTAGCCGACGTAGACCAGAGCACCGCAGGTGGCGGCGCTGGAAACGATGGTGACGATGGGGGAGAAGAACGCGGCGAGAATGAACAGCACGCCGGTGGTGACGGAGGTGAGGCCCGTGCGGCCACCGTCGGCAGCGCCAGAGGTGGACTCGACGAAGGTGGTGATGGAGGAGACGCCCATAAAGCCGCCGGCAGCAGCGGCCACGGAGTCGACGACCAGGATGGGACGGATGTCCTCGACATTGCCGTCCTCGGTCAGGAACTCGCCCTGCTTGGCAACGGCCATCGCGGTGCCCATGGTGTCGAAGAAGTCACTCATGAGCAGCGAGAAGGCAACGACGAGCAGCATCGGGTCGGTCAGAACCTTCACGATGGCCATGTTGCCATCGGCGGTGCTGGCAAACGGGGCACCAAAGGTCGAGAAGTCGAGCGGTGCGATGAGGCCCTCGGGGGCGTGGGTGACGCCCAGCGGGATACCGGCGATAACGGCGACGATGATGCCGATGAGCAGCGAGCCCGGCACGTTGCGGGAAGCCAGGGCAACCGTCACGACGATGGAGATGATGCCGACGATGAAGGTGGGGGAGGCGATGTCGCCCAGGCCGACGAGCGTACCGGCGCCAGCGGTGATGATGCCGGCGTCGCACAGGCCGATCATGGCGATAAACAGGCCCAAGCCAACCGAGATGGCGTGGCGCAGGACCACGGGGATGGCGTCCATGATAGCCTCGCGCAGGCCGCACAGGACGAGCAGCAAGATGACGATACCCTCGAGGAAGATAACGCTCATGGCCACGTGCCAGTCACCGCCGCACATGGTGGTGGCGATGCCCGCGATCATGGCGTTGATGCCCAGGCCCGAAGCGCAGGCGAGCGGGCGGTTGGCGAAGATGCCCATGCAGATGGTCATGATGCCGGCGCCCAGGCAAGTGGCGCAGGCGAGCGCTCCCGCATCGATGCCGGCGCCCGAGAGCACCGCGGGGTTGACGGCAATGATGTAGGCCATTGCCAGGAACGTTGTCAGTCCAGCGCGAAGTTCGGTCCCGATTGTGGACTTGCGCTCGCTGACGTGAAATAGTTCGTCCATGCATACCCTTTCCTTGTTCGGCCCCGAGTTTAGGCCGATTGACACGAACTCACTCACTATATCGCCTTTACAACCTTGCTGTTCCTCACATGTTGATGTTCGGCGCTTTGTAGCGGACGGGCGGTATTTTCCGTATGAAAATGTGTGGGTACCGTATACTTAAGCAGTTACAACGACCCCTATGGAGGAACGTATGATTAAAGAGCTCTGCCACGACGAGGCTATTCTGTCCCAGCGTTGCGAGGTCGCGACCGTCGAGGACGAGTCGGTGGCACAGGACCTGATCGATACCATCAAGTCGCTCGACGATGCCGGCTGCCTTGCCGCCAACCAGATCGGCGTCACCAAGAAGGTCTGCGTCTACCTGGACGATGCCGGCGAGCCCCATGTGCTCTACAACCCCCGCCTGGTGTTTGGCCTGGGTGCCAGCAAGATGGAGGAGAGCTGCCTGACGCACGAGGAGATCACCAAGTCCACGCGCTACATCAAGTGCAAGGTCGCTTATGACGTAATCGTCGACGGCAAGATGCGCGAGCGCAAGCAGGACTTTGTGGGCTTCGAGGCACAAATGATCCAGCATATGATCGACCACTGTCTCGGCAAGTTGGTCTAAGGGGATCAAAGCACCGCACCTTGCCGCTCAATCGTCGCTTGCGTACCGTTAGTACGCGGCGCTCCTCTTTCGTGGCAATCTGCGGCACTTTGACCCCTTAGACGACCTGCGGGGTTAACTTGGTTGAGTTTATCCAGCTTGAATAGTCCGGGCGTGACATTGTTGTCATGTCCGGGCTTTTGTGTTTAGCGCCTTTTTGTTTGGTGACAATAACCTTAGCAAGAACGTAAAGCTAGGAGGCGCTATGTGCACGAGTATTCGATTTACCGATAATTCTGGCCACATGTATCTAGGCCGCAACCTCGACTGGAGCTTTGACTACGGCCAACAGGTTCGCGTGATGCCGCGCGGGTTCCACATTCCGTATTCGTTTATCGACGACGCGACAGCGGCACACGCGGTGATCGGTATGTGCATCGATTACAAGAACTACCCTATGTTCTTCGATTGCGGCAACGATGCGGGCCTCGCCGTGGCGGGCCTCAATTTCCCGGGTTATGCCGAGTATGCCGAGGACCCTGTCGACGGCAAGACCAATATCGCGGCCTATGAGTTTCCCCTGTGGGTGGCAGCGACGTTCTCGACGGTCGACGAGGTCGAGGCTGCGCTGCGCGATACGGTGATTGTCGCCAAATCTGCCGGAGAGGGGCTGGGCGTGTCGCTGCTCCATTGGATTATCGGCGACAGCCAGCGTAGCATCGTGGTCGAGATGATGGCTGACGGCCTGCATGTATACGACGATCCGGTCGACACCCTTGCCAATCAGCCCACCTTCCCGTGGCACATGGAAAACCTGCGCACCTATATCACGGCCACAAGCGATTTTCCGCAGACGGCGACATGGCGTGGCGCCGAGCTCAAGCCCTATGGCGCGGGTGCCGGCATGCGCGGTATTCCGGGTGACTGCTATTCGCCGAGCCGTTTTGTAAAGGCGGCGTACCTCAATGCCAATTACCCGCAAAAGGAGAGCGAGACCGAAAACGTCGTCCGCATGTTCCGTTCACTCGAGGGCGTGGTGATGATTGAGGGGGCGTCCAGGATGGGCGATGGCAAGTTCGAGAAGACTATCTATACCGGATGCTTTAGCGCGCGCACGGGCAATTATTACTACGCGATGTATGGGGATCCGTCGATTCGCTACGTGAGCCTGATGGATGCCGAGGGCGCGAGCCCCGATAGGCTCGTGGTTCCCGAGCCGCGTCGTTCGTAGCCGTTAGCTTTACTGCAATGCAAAGCGGCCCTGCGTCTCCCGTGAGATGCAGGGCCGCTGTCGTCGATTTGTGACGCCGCTAGAAGTTGGCGTCGTTGAGTTGTTCGCTCTCGAGGCCGTCGAGCTGTTGCTGTTCGGGCGTATCGGCGACGCTCTCGAGCAGCTCGGTGGGATCGACGTTCATGTCCTTACCGGCTTCGTTGCCGTTGACCAGGTCGTCCGAGAAGATGTCGACTTCCATTTCCTCGGCCTCTTCGATCAGGATCTCGAGCGGCACCTGGGTGCGAATGAGTTTGACTGCCGGACGCATGCGAGCAAAGAGCGGTACGTACTCAATGATGATGGCCGAGTTCTCGAGACCATACCAACGTGCCGGGCTTCCGCAGGCGCGGCGGACGGCGTACTTGATGGCCATCACACGGTGGTCGTTGCGGTTGATGTCCGTTTCGGGGGCAAGCATCTTGCGCAGCATGCAAAAACGGAAGTCGCCCACGTTGCCGCGTGTCTCGTAGATGGAGTAGGTGTGGTGCTGCGGTGGCAACTCACCAGATGCCATCAGGTCGCCAACGATCTGGCGCAGGTAGGCGTTGATGCGCTGATTGACCTTAAAGCCCAGGTCCAAGCGCACGCGGAACAGGAAGTCTGTGCCAAAGGTCTCAACGGAATATTCGTGCGTATAGGGCTCGTCGGTAACGTGCACGTTGATGAACCAATATGCCTTGGCGCGCTTGGGGTGCTTGTCCAGGATGGAATAGAGCACGTCGCGGTCGAGCGTGAGCGGGTCGGGGCTGTTGGTGAGGAACACCAGGTTGTCGGCGAGCACGGGATAGGTCTCGTCATTGCGCAGGCGATCGAGCTGGTCGATGTACTTGGAGACGGGCAGCAGAATCGTCTGCGTGCGCTCGATGGCGGTGCCGCGACGCCACACATACATAAGGCCAAACAGCAGCGCGGCCAGGAAGATCATGACGTAGCCGCCGTCAAAGAACATGGTAAGGCACGAGGCGAAGAAGCACAGCTCAATGGCACCAAAGAGCAGGGCGAAGACGCAAGCACCCAGCTTGTGCTTGAGGATGCCGGCGATGTAGCTCGTCAAAAGCGTCGTGGTCATGAGCATGGTCACGGTAATGGCGAGGCCGTAGGCGCTCTCCATGCGCTCGGAGTTTTGGAACAGCAGCACGATGAAGATGCAGCCGACCCACATGATGTTGTTGACGAGCGGAATATAGAGCTGGCCCTTGGTGTCGCTGGGGTAGTGGATGCGCAGGTGCGGCATAAGGTTGAGACGCGTGGCCTCGGATACTAGCGAGAACGAGCCGGTGATGAGCGCCTGTGAGGCGATGATGGCCGCCACGGCCGAAAGCACGATGGCAAAGGGGCGCAGGGGCTCGGGAAGCATCATGTAGAACGGGTTGACGATGTCCATCGCGAGCATCTGGGGATTGGAGTTGTTGGCGAGCAGCCAAGCGCCCTGACCCAGATAGTTAAGGATAAGCGCCGCCTTCACGAACGGCCAGGATGCGTAAATGTTAGCCTTGCCCACGTGACCCATGTCCGAATAGAGCGCCTCGGCGCCGGTCGTCGACAGAAAGACAAAGCCGAGCACCATGATGCCCGAGTGGTTGATGGGCGAGAACAGGAACATGATGCCGCGGATGGGGTTGAGTGCGCGCAAGATGGACAGGTTGCCGAGCATGTTGAACAGGCCGGCGCCCGCCAGGAACAGGAACCATAGCGTCATAAGCGGGCCGAACAGCTTGCCGATTGACGAGGTGCCGGCACGCTGCATGGCAAATAGGCCGCAGATAATGATGATGGTAATGATGATCACATTGGTCTGGCCGTCGCCCAGCAGCGCATGGCCCCATTCGATGGTGCGCAGACCCTCGATGGCTGTGGTGACCGTGACGGCGGGAGTGAGGATGCCGTCGGCAAGCAGTGCCGCACCGCCGATCATAGCGGGTAGAATCAGCCACGGCGCCACCTTACGCACGAGACTAAACAGGGCGAAGATGCCGCCTTCGTTGTGGTTATCGGCCTTCATGGCGATTACCACGTACTTGACCGTGGTCACGAGTGTCATGGTCCAGATGACGAGCGAAAGCGCGCCCAGGATCATGTCCTCGCTGACGGTACCGATGCCGCCGTTGTTGGCGACAATTGATTTCATGGTGTACATAGGGCTCGTGCCGATGTCGCCATAGACGACGCCGAGCGTAACGAGCAGCATGCCAGCGGAGAGGGGGATGGCGCCATGTCCGCTCTGACTACGCTGGTCTTGGAGGCTTGCCTCCAGTTCGTTGTGTGCCACGTGGACTCCCTTGGACATCTGGCCCCTGCAAAGGGCAGTAGACCTTTATGCCATCTTTATACATATAAGAGCAGTTTGGCACATCGGGGTGTTTTAGACAATAATCCCCAGCTGGGGATTATTGATATACGCAGGTGGCATTTCAAAGCAGGGGCTTTTAAGCGCGTGCCGCTTGGGCGATGCTTGCTTTGGTGTCTGCGCGTTTGCCGGCGAGTTCGCAAAAGAGCGCGCCGCCGATGATAAGTGCGGCACCCATCAGACGGACCGGTGTTATGGCTTCGCCTAAAAGGACGGCCGAGAACACGACGGCCGAAAGCGGCTCGAGGTAGCCGACGACCGCGACGGTCTGGACGGGCAGCTTGGCGACAGCGCTAAAGTAGAGCAGGCAACCGATGCCGGTGTTGACGACGCCGAGCATGACGACGGCGCGCCAATCAATACTGGCGGCGACTCCGGCGGACAGGAATGAGGGAGCGCCCTGCGTGACGAGCGTGAGGACCAGCGCGGTCACAAAGGCGGCGCTCACCTGGAGCGCGGAGTTCTCGAGACCCTCGATGTGCGGCGCACCCTTGCTGGCGATGACCATCAGTGCATAGCAAAATGCCGAGGCGATGCCGCAGACGATGCCCGCAATGGGCATGTTTCCGCCTAAACCTTGCGCTGCAATGAGAAAAGCGCCGCAGGCGACGGCGATAAACCCGGCGATTTTGCCACCGGTCAGCTTTTCGCCAAAGATGAGCGGGGAGAGCGCCATGACAATGATAGGGCCGCAGTAGTACAGCAGCGAGGATATGCCGACGCCGATCGTCTGGTAGGCGCGGAATAGAAAAATCCAGCTGGCGCCCAGTGCGGCTCCCGAGAGGAGGAGGGCTGCGGCTTCGCGGGGGCGAGATGGCGCCTGCAACTTATGGCGTTGGGTGATGGCGAGGACGGTGACAAGCGAGAGTGCGCCCAAAAACGTGCGTAGTAGCACGATATCGGAGCTCGGCAGCGCGATGGCAGCGGCGATGATGCCGTTGGAACCAAACAATAGCAATGCTGCTAAGTACGTAAACAGTCCGTTGTTCATGCGCTGACATCCCCTCTATATCCGAGCATGTTCACTATGGGTGAACTGGCTTTAGAAGAAAAGCGAATATAATGCATGGATAGCATGAGAAAAACTCATGCAAAGGTGGAGGGGTGCCGTGGAAACGAATATTCAAAAGATGCAGGTGCTGCTCGAGACCGTACGCGCCGGCAGTTTTACGCGCGCCGCCGAGCGGCTAAGCTATTCGCAGTCGGGCGTGAGCCGTATGGTGGCCGATCTCGAGGCCGACTGGGGCTTTAAAGTGCTCGATAGAAGCCGCGAGGGCGTAGTGCTTTCTGCCGACGGGCGGCAGGTCATGCCGGCGGTCGAGGCGTTATGCGAAGAGTTTGGCCGTCTGCAGCGACGCGTGGACGAGATGCGAGGGCTCATGCGTGGCAAGATCTGTATCGGTACGTTTTCGAGTGTGGCGACCCATGTGTTGCCGCCGGTGATCGCGCGGTTTCGCGCCGATCACCCGGATGTCGATTACGAGCTGCTGATGGGTGATTACTCAGAGATTGAGCAATGGGTGGCGGAAGGCCGCTGCGACCTGGGCTTTATCCCGCGCGAGCCACGCGGCACCGGCATGGCGTCGCGGCCGTTGGTGCAAGACGAGCTGATGGCCGTGGTGCCAGCGGACTCCTCGCTTGCCACCGCGGAGGTCGTTTCCCTTGCCGATTTGGCAAACGAGCAGTTTATTCTGCTGGAACGCGGTAGCGACGACGAGATTACGCCGCTGTTTCGCCGCGCGGGCCTGGCGGTGCGTTCTAAGCTGTCGACCTGGGATGACTATGCGATTATGGCTATGGTCGAGGACGGCCTGGGCGTGAGCATTCTTCCGGCGCTCATCTTGCGGCGCTGCCAGTTCGATGTCGCCGTGCGTCCGCTCGAGGGGCATCCCCATCGGCAGATCAACGCCATATACCGCACCGCTGACGTTTCGCTCGCGGCCGCTCGATTCCTTGAATACCTCTAAACGTGTACACGTCATTGTCCGCTTTGGGACAATTCTCGGGGTTCGGTACATTTTCTTGTGAAATTGAACTTCCGGATAATGCGCCGCGCTATACTGCTGCCTAAATTGAACTCAGGTTCAATTCGTGTTCTATAAATTGAACTTTGCCAGCAAGGAGGTTCTAGTGGCCCAAGAGACGTTTAGCGATCGCCTGCGACAGACCATGTCCGATCGCGACGTTCGCCAGTCGGACGTAATCCGCGCATCGGAGATGCTCGGCAAAAAACTCGGCAAGAGTCAGATGAGCCAATATGTGAGCGGCAAGACGATTCCGCGGCGCGATGTGGCAGAGCTGCTCGCCCGCATTTTGGAGGTCGATGTTACCTGGCTGCTTGCCGGTGACGCCGATCAAGGCGAGGCATCATCGCCCCGTAACGTTTCCAAGCCCGAACCCCATCCCTCAGCTCAAATTCCAAGGAGCACCACCATGCGTACTTTTTCTAAATCCACCAAGCTTGATAACGTCCTGTATGATGTGCGCGGTCCCGTCGTCGACGAGGCCGCCCGTATGGAGGACGAGGGCGAGCGCATCCTCAAGCTCAATATCGGCAACCCGGCGCCCTTCGGTTTCCGCACGCCCGACGAGGTCATCAAGGACATGCGCCAGCAGCTGCCCGACTGCGAAGGCTATTCCAACTCGCGCGGCCTGTTCTCTGCGCGCAAGGCGATCATGCAGTATTCGCAGATCAAAGGCCTGCCCAATGTTCAGATGGAGCATATCTACACGGGCAACGGCGTGTCCGAGCTCATTCAGCTTTCGATGAACGCGCTGCTCGACAATGGCGACGAGATTCTGATCCCCAGCCCCGACTATCCGCTTTGGACGGCGTGCGCAACCCTTGCCGGCGGCCATCCCGTGCACTATCTGTGCGATGAGCAGGCGGATTGGTATCCCGACCTGGAGGATATGGAGTCCAAGATCACGAGCGCGACCAAGGCCCTCGTCATCATCAACCCCAACAACCCCACGGGCTCGGTCTACCCGCGTGAGGTGCTCGAGGGCATCGTTGAGGTTGCGCGCAGGCACCAGCTCATGATCTTTGCCGACGAGATCTACGATCGTCTGTGCATGGACGGCTACGAGCACGTCTCGATTGCCTCGCTCGCCCCCGACCTGCCCTGCGTCACCTTTAGCGGCCTTTCCAAGTCGCACATGATTGCGGGCTATCGTATTGGCTGGATGGTGCTTTCGGGCAACCAGCGCTGCATGAGCGACTTCATCATGGGCATCAACATGCTCTCCAACATGCGCCTGTGCTCCAACGTGCCGGCTCAGTCGATCGTCCAGACGGCGCTTGGCGGCCATCAGTCGGTTAACGACTATATCCGGCCGGGCGGTCGTGTCTACGAGCAGCGCAACTTTGTGTATGAGGCGCTCAACAAGATTGACGGCATCTCGGTGGTCAAGCCGCGCGCGGCGTTCTATATCTTTCCCAAGATGGATGTTAAGAAGTTCAACATCACCGATGACGAGCAGTTCGCTCTCGACCTGCTGCACGAGAAGAAGATCCTGATCACGCGCGGCGGCGGCTTTAACTGGGCCGAGCCCGACCACTTCCGCATCGTGTATCTGCCGCGCATGGAAGTGCTCAAAGAGTCGCTCGAAGACCTCGCCGACTTCTTTGATCATTACCGCCAGAGCTAGTGGGATAGAAGCTCCGCACTATGAAAAGCTCCCTGCAGTTGTTTTGCTGCGGGGAGCTTTCTCGAATCGGCGGAACTATATAACGATCCCGTCGCAGTGGTCGATTTCGTGTTGGATGATCTCGGCGGTGTAGCCCGAGAAGTTTTTGATGCGGTGGACGAAGTTCTCGTCCAAATACTCAACCTTAATGCGGCGATAGCGGGTACAGGGACGCTCACCGACCAGCGAGAGGCATCCTTCGCTCGTCTGATAGGCATTGACCTGCTCAAGAATTTGCGGGTTGTACATGAGCAGCGCCCTGTTGCCGTCTTTTACGCAGATGATGCGTTTGCGCACGCCGATCATGTTGGCGGCGAGGCCCACGCACTCGCGCTCATGCTCGTGGAGTGTATCCAGGAGATCCTGCCCGGTCGCGGCATCGTCGGGTCCTGCGTCTTCGGAAGGCAGACGCAAAAAGAACTCGGATTTCATGATGGGCTTAATCATGGCGGGCTCCTCATGTCTCATGCTTTCGTGGACTTTTAATAATAGCGCGGAAGGAAAGCCGCGCGTCCGCGTTACAATCTTTCGATGTTGGACCATGTTGCCAGACTCGTCGTGTACGGCGTCTGGCGTAAGTCTAGGGCTCATTTTCGCCCTGGACTGTTCCTCTGGGGCGATGCGACTGTCGTTTCAAGAGGAAGGAAATGCATGGGGACCAAATCCCAAAAGCAAACTCAATCACCGTCGACAACCTCGGCAATTCTCGTCGTAATGTATGTTGCAGCTTTTGTTGCTGCGTTTAACGAGAACATCATTAACGTGGCGTTGCACGACATTATGGCGGCCTTTTCGGTGAGTGCCACCACGGCGCAGTGGCTCGTTTCGGGCTACATGATCGTGACGTCGATCTTTACGGCTATCATGGCCTTTCTGTCCGGCCGTTTCTCGACGCGCAAGCTGCTGTTTTTCGCATGCGGATGCATGGTCGCCGGCGAAGTCCTGTGCCTGGTCGCTCCGTCGTTTAGCGTTTTGCTGCCAAGCCGTATCCTGCAGGCTGCGGGATCGGGCATCTTGTTTCCGCTCATGATGAACGTGGTACTGTCTTGCGCCCCGCGCGAGAAGCTCGGTTTGTATCTGAGCCTGGGCGGTGCCTGCATTACGCTGGGGCCGGCGTTTGGGCCCGTGATCAGCGGTCTTATGTGCACGTTGTTTGGCTGGAGGGCGGTGTTCGTAGTGCCGCTGGTGGGCGGCATTGTGGTCGCTGCGGCGGGCGTAAAGCTTGTCCAGAATGTCGGAGAGCGTTCGAACACCACGCTTGATAATCTGTCGGTGGTTTTGCTCGCTGCCGGTATTACGGCATTTGTGTATTCCGTAGGCGAGTTCTCGACCAATCTGATTGCCGGCATCGCGACGCTCTTCGCCGCCATTGTGCTGCTCGGCCTGTTTGCGGCCCGCCAGCTCAAGCTCGAGCATCCGGTGCTTAACGTGCGTCCCATGGCGAGTGTTCGTTTTTGGCCTGCGTGCTTGCTTGTGGTGGTATCGATGATGACGACGTTCTCGATGAGCGTTTTGTTGCCGCTCTATTTTGAGGGCGCATACGGCATGACCGCACTTGTTGCGGGCTTGCTCATTTTGCCGGCGATTGCCTGCAATGCCGTGACCTCGATTGTGGGCGGACGCGTGATGGACGCCCGTGGCGCATGGCCGCTGCTGCCGGTCGGCTTTGCCCTGATCGCCGTGGGGCAGACTGCCATCTCGATGACGGCCGCAAGCATGAACATCGGCGTCGTCGTGGCGCTGACCGTTGTTGTGTATGCCGGAGTCGGTTTGGTGCTGAGCCCCTCGCAAACGGCCGGCTTGGAGACGCTGCCTGTCGCCGAGCATCCTCACGGAACGGCATTGCTCAACGCGTGGAACATGATTGCCGCATCGTTTGGCCCGTCGCTGTTTATCGGCCTGCTCTCGAGTTCTGCGGCGACTGCCGGCGCCGCTGGCGTTGCGACCGACGTTGCCCAGGCGATTGGATTTGCGGCAGCCGTGCGTGTGGCGGCTGTAATTGCCGTGGTCGGATTTGTGGTATCGGTTGTGTACGCTCGTCGCGAGTCGCACATGTCGCATTAATGTGTGCACATAGATTCTGCAGCTAGATTGAATGGCGACACCATAAACTAATGGACGTTTTGCCGAGAGGCATGAATGTTTAAAGCGCAAAGAGTGCGCGACGGGCCCCGCGAATGGGGCGATGATGCCCGAGAGGGCCAAGAAGGAGTCTCATGTCTGAGAACGAAGAGATCATGAACGAGACCGAGAACGAGACCATGGCTGCCGAGGTTGAGGCAGTCGAGACCGTGGAGACCGAAGCTGCCGAGGTTGAGGCTGCTGACGAGGTTTCCGCCGAGGAGGAGGCCGAGGTTGCCGAGGCCGCCGTTGATTACGATGACGAAGAGCTGATGGACAAGATGCAGAAGGCCGCCCGCCTGCTGCGTAGCCGTCGCTTTGCTATTTCCAAGGAGGAGGAGGCCAAGGCCGAGCGCATGGCGAACATCGAGCGCGCCATCAAGCTTCTTGACCTCAAGCCCAAGATGGAGCAGAAGGAAATGTCCGACCTGCTGGGCATGCGCCTTCGTGAGCTCGATGGCCTGATGGCCGAGGCCGAGGCTGCCGATCTGGTCGGCCGCATCGACGACGCCGAGGGCGATATGCGCAAGATCGTCGTCTTCGCTGCCGAGGATGCCGCTGAGGGCCTGGTCGAGCTTGCCAACAAGAAGGAGAAGCTCCTGCCCGAGCTTTCTTACGAGGAGGCCACCGAGCTGATGGCCGCTCTCGATAAGGTTATCGCTCCGCTCGTCGCCATGGGCCTGGACGAGGACCGCGGTCCTCGCGGCGGCCGTGACGACCGTGGTGGCCGCGGCGGCGACCGTGGCGGTCGCGGCGGCTTCGGCGGCAACCGTGGTGGCTATGGTGACCGCGGCGGCAACCGTGGCGGCTTCGGTGGCAACCGTGGTAACGACCGTGGCGGTCGCGGTGGCGATCGCGGCGGCCGCAACGGTGGCGGCTTCCGCGGCAACCGTTTTTAGGGGTTACGCGGTTCTACGAACCGCGTAACTAGTTGACGCTGCGCGGGCCGCATTTGGACAATCTGACGTTCAACTTCAAGGGCGCGACCAGAAGGTCAGCGCCCTTTCGTTTCACGTCACCTTGTCTCAAATGCGGCCCGCTCGCTGTCCGTCCTCTACCTGCGGCGCCGCCTTG
>DBFBFY010000033.1:0-14628 GCA_048201615.1 Collinsella sp. | reverse complement strand
CTGCTGCCCGTCGAGGACGACGTGCTGCCCATGCACTGCTCGGCCAGCATGGATCCCGTCACGCACGAGACCGCCGTGTTCTTTGGCCTGTCCGGCACCGGCAAGACCACGCTTTCGGCCAATCCCACGCGCCTGCTGATCGGCGACGACGAGCACGGTTGGTCCGACATGGGTATCTTCAACATTGAGGGTGGCTGCTACGCAAAATGCGAGGGCCTGGACGCCTTCCACGAGCCCGAGATCTTCAACGCCGTCCGTTTTGGCGCCATTTGCGAAAACGTGGTGCTCGACGAGAACCGCAAGCCCAACTACGACGACATCTCGATCACGCACAACACGCGCGTGGCCTATCCCGTGGAGCACATTCCTAACGCGTGGACTAAGGGCATGGGCACCACTCCGAGTGTCGTGCTGTTCCTGACTTGCGACGCTTTTGGCGTGCTGCCGCCCATCTCACGCCTGACGGCCGATGCCGCTATGTACCACTTTGTGACGGGCTTTACGGCTAAGATTCCCGGCACCGAGGTCGGCGTCACCGAGCCCACGCCCACGTTCTCTTCGCTGTTCGGCGAGCCGTTTATGCCGCTCGACCCCATGGTTTACGCCAAGATGCTTGGCGAGCGCATTGCCGACGGCCGCACGCGCGTGTACCTGGTCAACACCGGCTGGATTGGCGGCGGCTACGGCGTGGGTCATCGCATCGAGCTGGCCTACACGCGCTCGCTGGTCGCGCGCGCCCTCGACGGCACCATCGAGGACAGCGAGTTCGTGCACGACGACATCTTTAACGTTGACATTCCCACGACGTGCCACGGCGTGCCCGATGGCATCCTGGTGCCGCGCCAAAACTGGCAGAGCACCGCGCGCTACGACGAGGCCGCGCACAACCTGGCGGTGATGTTCGAGGAGAACTTCGAGAAGAAGTACTCGCACCTGCCCGAGTCCGTCAAAGCCGCCGGCCCGCACGCCCAGGTGTCCGCCGAGGCCCGTCATCGCGGCCACGGCTTGCTGGGACTCCGCCACTAGCGTCGCCTCAGACCCAAAACCACCATAAAGGGGCCAGTGCATCTTTGTGGTGGTTTTGCTCGCGTGGATGACTCGGGTTACAATACGCCTGACATATCGTCCCCTTCTCCGGATGGGGACAGCGCAAGCGTTCTTGTGACGGCACCGTAGGACTTTGAAGGTGGCCGTTGTAAGGGCGCTTTTTGTTTAGGCGCCCTCACTCGGGCGCGCACAATGAAGGGAGAGCGTATGAAGAGCTTTATTACCGAGGATTCATTCTGGGAGCTGTTTCCGCAGGCAGCGGTCGGTGTTGTGATCGTGGAGGGCATGAAGCCCACGGCTCAGATTCCTCAAGAGGACGTGGATGCGATTGCGGCGTTGCTCGACCGCGCCAATATCGATGCGGAGCGTCATCTGACCAGCGACACTATCAGCGAGAACGCACCGGTCAAGGCATGGCGCGAGGCCTATCGTCTGTTCAAGACCAAGAAAGGCGCGCGCTGCTCGATCGAGAACCTGCTTAAGCGCGTGCTCAAGGGCAAGCCGGTCGGTCATATCACGCCGGCGGTGGATATTTACAACACGGTGTCGCTGACCTACGCGCTGCCCGTGGGAGGCGAGGATCTGCATGCGATCGAGGGAGACCTTCGCCTGAAGGTGACCGACGGTGGCGACGCGTTCTTGCCGCTTGGCGAGGAGGCGGACGATCCGACGCTGCCCTGCGAGCTGGCCTATATCGATGATGCGGGCGCCGTGTGCCGCTGCTGGAACTGGCGCGACGGCGTTCGAACGGCTCTGTCCGATGATTCGGCCGATGCGTTCCTGGCGATTGAGTGCGTGGAGCCCGAGCGAATGAAGGACTGCCAGGCCGCGATCGATCGCCTCGCTGAGTTGCTCGAGCGTTATCTGGGAGCGACGGTTGTCGTTAAGACGCTTGTGACTCGCGACAATCCCTGCGTGGAGCTGTAGCGAAGTCTGCGGATCAAACTCGACGGTCAAAACCACCACAATGGTGCCTGTCCCCTTTGTGGTGGTTTTTATGTTGATGGGTTAACAAATAGGGTGCGCAGGGCTGGCGGCCGATAAGTACGGTTAAGATGTTTACCCGTTAGCATTATGCAAGCGAAAGGCGGTCGTCTCCCATGCAGCAGAACGACGAGACACGTTTCGAGGACTTTGTCGGACTGATCAGCGGGCTCTACAAGGAGATCCAGCGCATTAAGACATCCGAGGGCGCAAGGCTGGGCCTCAAGGGCTCCGACGTTATGTGCCTGTACTATCTTGAGCGCAGCAAGGACGGCCTGACTGGCGCTGACCTGGCTCGCATGGCAGGCGTGACCCGCGCCGCCGTCTCGCGTACGCTCGCTCATCTGGAGGAGGGCGGCTACGTCGAGGTCGACGATTCGGGCGATGCCGCCGTTAAGTATCGTGCTCCGGTGCGCCTGACCGCTCTGGGCGGCGAGAGCATGAGCGAAGCGGACCGCATCATTCGCGAGGTGCTCGATACCACCGGTAAGGCTATGGGTGTGGAGCAGCGCGAGCAGATGTATGCGTCGCTGCGCACGATTCTCAACACCCTGCGCGAGCTGTAGGGCCGCCAAGGCTTTTGCTTCCAATTAACAACTGCATAGTCCTGTTTGAGCGCGTATACCGTGCCGGGGCCTTGCTGTCAAAATTCCCTGCGCGGGACCTGCGCAAGAAAGGATTCGCTATGTCCGTCCGCATTATTACCGATTCCGCAAGCGATATGTCGCCGGTCGAGCACCCAGCGCTGGCCGTTTTGCCGCTGTCCGTCACCTTTGGCACCGATGTGTACATGGATGGCATCGACATCGATCACCAGCGCTTTTACGAGATGCTCGTGGAGCGCGATGAGCTGCCCAAGACCGGCCAGGTCAACCCGTACGCGTTTTCGCAGGCGATTGCCAAGGTTCGTGAAGCCGGCGATGAGGCTGTGATTATTACCGTGGGCGCTAAGCTATCAGGCACCAATCAGAGTGCCCGTGCCGCACTTGCCGAGGCGCCAGGCGGCGACGTTTACGTGGTGGATAGCAATAACGTCACTCTGGGCGAGCGTGTCATGGTCGAGTATGCCCTGCGCCTGGTGGATGAGGGTCGTAGTGCAGCTCAGATCGCGGCGGCCGTCGAGGCCGTGCGCGACCGTGTGGTGGTTATCGGCCTGCTCGAGACGTTGGAGTACCTGGTGCGCGGCGGTCGTCTGTCTGCTGCGGCCGGCGCCGTGGGCACGCTGCTCAACGTAAAGCCCGTGGTGGCTGTCGAGGACGGTCTGATCGTGCAGCTGGGTAAGGCGCGCGGTTCCAAGAACGGCCGCAATCTGCTCAATCAGAAGGTCGAAAAAGCGGGCGGCATCGACTTTTCCATGCCGCTGGCGCTCGGCTATACGGGCCTTTCGGATGCGGTGCTCAAGAAGTATATCGAGGACAGCGCGGCACTTTGGGCTGGCCACACCGAAGGCGAGTTGCCCGTTCACACCATCGGCGCCACCATCGGCACCCACGTAGGCCCCGGCGCCGTCGCCGTAGCCTTCTTCCAGCCCGCCAACTAACCGATCTGCCATAAACCACCACAAAGGGGACAGGCACCTTTGTGGTGGTTTATGCTGGGTTCGGTTGAAAGGAGCACGCAATGGCGTCTGAGGGCTTTTTTGAACGGGTGTACGAGGTGGTCGGGCAGATCCCCGAGGGGATGGTCGCCACGTATGGTCAGGTGGCGCTGCTTGCCGGTCGACCACGAAGTGCGCGGTATGTGGGGTATGCCCTGCATAGCAATCCGCGCCCCGGCGAGATTCCCTGTCACCGCGTGGTGTTTGCCGACGGGCGCATATGCGAGGGTTTTGCTTTTGGCGGTCCCGATGCTCAACGTGAGCTTTTGCTAGGGGAGGGTGTGGCGTTTAAGGACGACATGCACGTCGACCTGGCCGTCTGTCGTTGGCCTGCCGCACTCTAACAGCTCTGCCGTGGTCAAAACCACCACAAAGGTGCCTGTCCCCTTTGTGGTGGTTTTCCGTTGCAGGTTTACCTGGGCTAACTTATGGAGAAGGTGTGGCGGAGCATATTGACGCTAGAAAGTAAACCACGGTGAACTATATTGTATTCAGCAACGGAGCAGGCAATAGGCGATGAAAAAGCCTGCCCTGTTGAGTTTGATTCGCATTCCTCCCCTCTGTGCGATTCAACGGTGTACTTCGGGAACAGGCCCGCTGGCAACTAACTGCCGGCGGGCCTGTTCCTGTTTGTCGGGGGAGTGCGATGGGCGGAGCCGAACAGGTCGGGCATCAAAAAAGGCGGACGCCGTAGCGCCCGCCCTAAAGCAATCGAAAGCTCAAGCCAGCAGATCGGTCTAGTACACCATGCCCATGGCGTCCTGAACCTCTGCCAGGGTCTGATCGGCGATCTCGTTGGCGCGACGGTTGCCCTCGTGCAGGACGTCCTTTACATAGTCCAGATCGTTCTCGTAGCGCTGACGGCGCTCGCGGATCGGCGCGAAGTACTCGTTGACGGCCTCGGTCACGTACTTCTTGAGCTGGCCGGAGCCGCCCATGCCGATCTCCTCGGCAATCTCGACCTCGGAGCGACCGGTGCAGATGGCGGCGGTCGAAAGCAGGCCGGACACGCCGGGGCGGTTCTCGGGATCGAACGTGATCATGCGCTCGGAGTCGGTCTGGCTCTTCTTGATGCGTTTGGCCGTCTCCTCGGCGGTCATCGAAATATTGATGGCGTTGCCGTAGCTCTTGCTCATCTTGCGGCCGTCCAGGCCGGGCAGCAGCGGGGTCTCGGACAGCAGCGCCTCGACCTCGGGGAACACCTTGCCGTAGCGGTTGTTAAAGCGGCGGGCGATGGTGCGGGTGAGCTCGATGTGCGGCAGCTGGTCGCGACCGACCGGCACCACGTTGCCCTTGCAGAACAGGATGTCGCAGGCCTGGTGCACCGGGTAGGTGAGCAGGAGGCCGGTAAGCTCGTGGCCCGAGGCCTCCATCTCGGCCTTGACCGTGGGGTTGCGCGCCAGCTCGGCCTCGGACACCAGCGACAGGAACGGCAGCATGAGTTGGTTGGCGGCGGGCACGGCGGAGTGCGCGTAGATCATGGTCTTGTCGGGGTCGATGCCGCAGGCAAGGTAGTCCATGACCATGTTGTACACGTTGTCCTGGATGTGCTCGGTGGTGTCGCGGTCAGTGATGACCTGGTAGTCGGCGATGAGCACGTTGGTCTTGGCGCCCATGTCCTGCAGCTCAACACGGCCCTTGAGGGTACCGAAGTAGTGGCCCAGGTGCAGACGGCCGGTGGGGCGATCACCGGTGAGCATGGTGAACTTCTCGGGCGTATTGGCCAGGCCCTCGCGAATGGCGTTGCTCTTTTGCAGCGCGACTTCGTAGCTGTTCTCGTTTGGCATGATTGCTCCTAACGTATGTTCATGGGTCAAGATGATAACGCGTTTATTGGAGGGGCGGGACGTAAGTAGGCGAGGGGCGGGAGAGGGGTGGCTTGTGCGGTGGGTGCGGCGCGGCCGCGCTTGGCCAACGGTGCCTTGGCACATCCTTGGCAGCTTGCCCTAGAGCTTGTGGTGGCGCTCTTCTTTGCGCTCCTCGGCTGCCTGCTCCTCCTGCTTAAAAGCGGGGTCGTCGGGGGTGACGAGCTCGTCCTCGTGCGTGCGCTTGTTGTAATGGTGGCGCAGCACGGGCTCAAACAGATGCAGATGCTTGGCAAAGGCCGCCGAGCCAATGGCGAGCACGGTAAAGATGAGCACACGCATGGGCACCTCGACCTGGTTAATCGCGGCGGCGCCGGCCGAAAGCATGATGCACCAGGCATAGATGAGCAGCACGGCCTGTTTTTGGTTGTAGCCTTCTTGGATCAGGCGGTGGTGGATGTGGCCCTTGTCGGCCTGCCCGATGCTAATGTGGGCGCGCTTGCGGCGCACGATGGCGCTAAACGTGTCGATGATAGGCACGCCGGCAACGATGAGCGGGATGATAAGCGAGGTGAGTGCGGCGGTGCGGCTCACGTTGAGCAGCGAGATGGAGCCCAGCGCAAAGCCCAGAAGCAGCGACCCCGAGTCGCCCAAGAAGATGCTTGCGGGGTTGAAGTTGTAGCGCAAAAAGGCCAGACAGGCGCCAAAGAGCGCAATGGAGAGCGCGGCGGCGTCGATGCGGCCCGAGAGAACGGCCATCGAAAACATGGTGAACGAGGCGATGCCGCAGATGCCCGTGGCCAAGCCGTCGAGGCCGTCGATGAGGTTAATGATGTTGGTGAATGCCACCAGATAGATTACGGTGATGGGGTAGGCGAGCCATCCGAGCATGATCTCGCCGGGAGCAAACGGGTTGACGATGACGCCGATTTTTAGGCCGCCCATGCAGGCGATAAGCGCGGCGAGGACCTGTCCGGCCAGCTTTTGCTTGGGCGTGAGCTGGAAGACGTCGTCGATAGCGCCGGTCGCAAAGATGACGGTAAAGGAGAGCGCCAGCATGGGATAGCTAATGTGAAGGCGCGGGTGCGGCACCAGGACGGGTGGCCAGCCTAGGTACCAGGTGCCTAGGATTTGCACAGTGCAGGCGACGACCAGGCCCAAAAACACCGCCGTTCCGCCCAAACGCGGGATGGGCTTGGTGTTGATGCGGCGCTTAGAAGGATAGTCGACGGCATCGAGCTTAATTGCCAAGCGCTTGACCAGGGGCACCGCGAGGAAGGTCGTGATAAAGGCCGCCGCTGCCACGCATAGGTACGGTATGTAGCTCGGGGATGAAGCCATGAATCTAAAAACCGCCAAGCGTCGAAGGAAAAGGTCAGAAGAACGCCATGCGCAAAGGGCATAGCCGAACCATAATACTCGACCAAGGGGGGTGCATGTAATTGCACGCAGCGATAATCACGCGCTTACCAGATATTGGGATGTTGTCGATGGCTTGTCGGGATGCCGGCGGGAATCCATATGGACTGTAATGGTGATTTGCGGCAAAAGAAAACCACCCCCCACGTTACGAAAATGAACCCACCTAAAACAGGTGGGTGCCCTCATCGACTGTTCCAGCGTCCTTAACAACGAAGGATACCTGTACTAGGCACGACTGTGTGGGCTCCCTAAATAAACGCGACGGTTCACCCAGTTGCTCCGCGGGGGGCGGAATAACTACATCATAAAGCGGCACTTTGTCGATTCCAGTCTTGACATTACAAAAATCGTGTCGGACGATTACGGCGCCTTAGGGACGGAGCCGTCTACGCGGCCTGGCCCTTTACGTTTGAGCTGCTGAATCGTTGTTTTGGAGCATGTTTTTATGCCGACGTCGTTGACCGAACTTTTTTCGCCCGCCTGCCATTTGTGTCCGCGCCGTTGCGGTGCGGCGCGCGATGAGGGCGCGCACGGCGTATGCGGTGCTAACGACACGCTCAAGGTGGCCCGCGCCGCGCTTCATATGTGGGAGGAGCCGCCTATCTCGGGCGAGGCCGGTTCGGGCACGATCTTCTTTAGCGGCTGTTCGCTTAAATGTATCTACTGCCAGAACCACGAGATCTCGACCGGCAATTTTGGCCTTGAGATTTCGCCTGAGCGCCTGGTCGAGATTATGCTGGAACTGCAGGACCAGGGTGCGAACAATATTAACCTAGTGACGGCGACACACTACGCGCACCTGCTGCCGGCCGCGATTGCCGCGGCACGGATGCGCGGACTGGTCATTCCGATCGTCTACAACACGAGTGGTTACGAGCGCGCGAGTGCCGTGGCGGCGCTGGGCGACCTGGTCGATGTGTGGCTCACCGACTTTAAATATGCCGATGCCGGGCTTGCGCAGTCGCTTTCTCATATTAAGGACTACCCGCGCGTGGCCGTGTCGGGTCTGGCCCAGATGGCGCGCGAGATCGATCGCCGCGGGGGAGAGTTGGTGGATGACGACGGGCTCATGAAGCGCGGCATCATCGTGCGCCACCTGGTGCTGCCGGGGCATGCTGACGACTCGTGCCGCGTGTTGGACCTGGTGTGGCAGACGGTGGGCGACGTGCCGATCTCGGTCATGAACCAATACACGCCTAATGCCCTCATGCGCGAACAGGGCGGCGACCTGGCGCGCGCTGTGACGCGCGAGGAGTACGAGCAGGTGCTCGACCATGCCGACGACTTGGGCTTTACGACGATGTTCTGGCAAGAGGGCGGCGCGGTAGACGAGAGCTTCACCCCGGCCTTCGACACCACCGGCGTCCTCACCAGCGCAAAGTAGTGCGTTCGTCGATGATTTTTCTGGGACGGGGATTAAAAAATCATCGGGCGAATGGTAGTCAAAAAAGCCGCGCCCCAAAAAGACTGGTTATTGGGCGTTGACAGTTGGCGAGCCGTAGGTAAAATATCGACTTGTCCTGGGGACGTAGCTCAGTTGGGAGAGCGCTGCCGTCGCATGGCAGAGGCCGAGGGTTCGACTCCCTTCGTCTCCACCCTTGGATTTGATAAGCCGCTGACATTGTGTCGGCGGCTTTTTTTAAAAGAAAGGGCTGTACCATGGCCGAGCTTGAGTCCCAACCATTGTCCGACGAGGAGCGCGCTGAGTTGGAAGAGCTCCGCGCTGAGAAGGCCCGCCGCGAGGCTCGGGAAGAGGCCCGTCGCGAGCGTGAGGAGCTGGCTGCCCTGCGTGCCGAGCGTGCGAAGGCCGAGGAGGTCGCCGCGAACGCCGCATCCGCACCGGCGCCCGCGCCCAAGCCCACTGCTGCGAAGCCTGCACCTGCCGCGCCCAAACCTCAGCCTAAAAAGGCCGCTCGTCCCAAGTCCGTCGAGCCCAAGCCGAGCCGTGACGAGATGACCTTTGCCCAGCGCATGGTTACCTCCAAGGAGCCTACGGGCGAGAACGAGATCCCTGGCATGGCGCCGGCTCAAAAAATCATCATTATCCTTGCCCTCATCGCGTTCGTCGTCTTTATGGGCTACACGATCCTGACCAGCATGGGCCTGCTCTAACCGATTTGCATCGGGCGTCATGTCCGCATGCTCTGCTCTCGTTCAACCCTCAAATTCTGCACCACACATCCGAAAGGTCGCCCCATGGCTTTGACCGACATCTCTCATCCCACCGACATTGCAATGCTCACCGATCTGTACGAGCTCACTATGGCCCAGGGCCTGTGGGAGAGCGGCAAGGCCAATGAGCAGGGTTGTTTTACCGCGTTTTACCGCGACCATCCCTTTGGCAGTGCCTATGCCGTCATGTGCGGCACCGCCGAACTGCCCGAGCTGGTCGAGAATCTGCGCTTTACGCCCGAGGACATCGACTACCTCGCCTCGCTCCAGGCCCCGGCCGGCGGCGCGATGTTTAAGCCTGCGTTCCTCGACTACCTGCGCGATTTTCGTGCGCATGTAAACATCGACGCCGTGCCCGAGGGCGAGCTCGTCTTTCCGCGCGAGCCCATGGTACGCGTCACCGGCCCCGCGCTGGAGTGCCAGCTGCTCGAGACGGCGTTGCTCAACATCGTCGGGTTCCAGACGCTTGTCGCCACCAAGACAGCGCGCGTGGTGCTGGCGGCGGACGGCCGTCCCGTTGCCGAGTTTGGCCTGCGTCGCGCCCAGGGTCCCGATGGCGGCCTGGCTGTTGCGCGCGCGAGCTACGTTGCCGGCTGCTCCTCTACGTCCAATGTGCTCGCCGGCCGCCGCTACGGTATTCCCGTCTTTGGCACGCATGCGCACAGCTGGGTGATGAGCTTCGATTCCGAGCTCGAGGCCTTCCGCGCCTTTGCCAAGTCGAGCCCCAAGAACTGTACGCTGCTCATCGACACCTATGACGTGCGCGAGGGCTGCGAGCATGCCATTACGGTTGCCAAGGAGATGGAGGCGGTGGGCGAGCGCCTGTCGGCTATTCGCATCGACTCCGGCGACCTTGCCAAGCTCTCCAAGTATGTTCGCGGCCGTTTTGATGCCGAGGGCCTGCCCTATGTGGGTATCTCGGTGTCCAACGACCTGGACGAGTACACGATTCAGTCGCTGCTCGACCAGGGCGCGCCCATCGATAGCTTTGGCGTGGGTACCAAGCTCGCGACCTGCTACGACCAGCCGGCGCTGGGCGGCGTGTACAAGCTTTCCGCCCGCCGTGCGAGCGAGGCCGACCCGTGGACGCCGGTGGTCAAGCTCTCCGAGCAGCCCTATAAGCGCACGATCCCGGGCGTACAGCGCGTGCGCCGTTATTACGACGGCTTTGGCGGCCCGGTCTGCGACATGATCTACGACGAGGACCATCTGGCGGGGGAGGGCGCCGCGCGCGGCAATACCCTCGTGGCCGTGAATGATGCCGCCCTGGTGACCGACGTGTCCGAACTTGAGTATCGCGAGCTGCTGGTGCCGATCGTGCGCGATGGCAGTGCGGTGGCTCCGCGTGAGAGCATCCAGGACGCGCGCGAGCGCTGTGCTTGGGCGCTCGATCATCTGGACACAGCTTTCAAGCGCTTCCTGTACCCGCAGACCTATGTTGTGGGCATGGAGCAGGGCCTGGCTCAGGTGCGCGACGAGCTCGTGCGCAAGAACATGGCCGCGGCCTCGGCTTTCCCCTGGGCTCACTAATTCCTTGGGCGGTAGGGGCGAGTCACGCTCCCTTGGCCGCCAGCTCGGCCGTTCGCTGAACAGTTGATTGGTTTGACGTATGACGACTTCTTATAAAACGATGGTGGTAAAGATCGGTTCGTCCACGGTGGTGGGCGCCGACGGCAAGGTCAACCGCTCCTTTATCGGCGGGCTTGCCGATCAGGCCGCAGCGCTGCGCAAGCTCGGCTGGCGTCTGGTCGTGGTGAGCTCGGGCGCTATCGCCTGCGGCTATCCCGTGTTGGGCTTCGACCGCAAGCCGGTCGGCGACCTTCCGAGCCTGCAGGCCTGCGCCTCGGCTGGTCAGTGCATCATCTCGTCGGCCTACGACGAGGAGTTCCATGCGCGCGACCTGCTCACCTCGCTCGTACTGCTCACGCGCCACGACACGGCCCGCCGCACGTCCTACCTGCATGCACGCGACGCCCTGCTGCGCCTGGTGGAGCTGGGCGTGGTGCCGGTCGTCAACGAGAACGATACCGTCACCGTCGACGAGATCAAGTTTGGCGACAACGACACGCTGGCGGCGCTTGTGAGCTGCCTGGTTTCTGCCGATCTGTGCGTGACGCTCTCGGACATCGATGGCCTCTATACCGCCAATCCGCACGAGGACCCCACGGCCGAGTTCGTCCCGGTCGTGCATAAGATCGATGCCAAGATTATCGCCTCGGCAGGCGATTCTTCGACTTCGGTGGGCACGGGCGGCATGATCACCAAGATTCGCGCGAGCCGCATTCTCATGACCGCGGGCATTCAGAGCGTGATTTGCTCGGGCGAGGAGCCCGATGCGCTCGTGCGCCTCGCCCGCGGCGAGAGCGTGGGCACGCTGTTCGATCCGCCGGCGGAGCGTCTGGACATCGCACCCCGCAAGCTGTGGATCGCACTGGGCGACAAGGCGCATGGCTCGGTGACGGTTGATGATGGTGCTGCGAAGGCGCTGGTCAGCCGTGGCTCTTCCTTGCTTGCGGTGGGTATTCGCGAGGTCGATGGCCAGTTTGCCGAGGGCGATGTGCTCGATGTGTGCGATCCGAGCGGTATGGTCGTCGCCCGCGGTATCGCCGAGGCCGATTCGGACGTGCTGGAACTTGCTGCCGGTCGCCGCCAAGACCAGATTGCCAGCAACCGCCTGCTGGCAGACCTGGCCGAGAAGCCGGCGATACACAGGGATAACCTAATCGTCTTCGCTTAACCAATTGACGCTGCAAACGCCCCTAAGCGGCAATCTGACGTTCAATCGTCGGGCATGACCAAAAGGTCAATGCCCTCCTCTTTCACGTCACCTTGCTCGCTTAGGGGCGTTTTCGCTGTCGTTGCCAAGACACCGGCGTTGCCTTGGTTGCAAGTAGTCATTGGGGACGCTCTTTAATGACTAGTCGTTTAAGAACGCCCCTTAAGAATGACCCCAATGACTACACTCAAAAACGGCGCCCGTCGGCGATGTTGCCGGCGGGCGCCGTTGTCTTAAAGACGAAATGATCTGTTTTCCTCCGTCCCCAAGGGACCATTACAGTGAGTCGATAAAGCGCTGCTGGGCGGCGCGGCCGGCTTCGTCCCACTTAAAGACGCCGGCGTTGTCGAGCACGTGGCCAAACACCACGCCGACCTCCTCGTGCAGGATGTCGATGGCGTTTTCGGCCGTAAGCTCGTCGGCGCGGCGGGTAAAGACGTCCTCGGCCCATGCGGCGTGGCTACGGCATAGATCATCGCCCTCGAGCGCACCGGCAAGGTCGTAGCTGGCATCGGCCTTGGCCGCTAGCAAGTGCTCGCGGACAGCGCCGAGCTCGGGAACCAGGCGCGGCGGAAGAATGGCCAGGCCCATGACCTCGATCAGGCCGATGTTCTCCTTCTTAATATGGTGGTACTCGGCATGCGGGTGGAAAACGCCCAGCGGATGCTCGCCGGTCGTGATGTTGCAGCGAAGCGCCAGGTAGGCCTCGTAGATCTCGCCGCCGGCGTTGCCGCGGGAGTCGACGCGGCGGATGACGGGCGTCACGGTGTTGTGCGCTACGCCGTCGGCTGTGTGCGCGATGACGCCCACCGACTCATCGGTCCACTCGCGCCAAGCGAGGATGATCTTCTCGGCGGCGTCGAGCAGCTGGGCGCGGTCGTGCGAGCGCAGTCGCAGCACCGAAAGCGGCCACTGCAACACGGTACCGCTGACTTGGTCAAAGCCAGGCACGCTAAACTGCGAGACCTCGGTGGCATGCATCATTGGGAACTCGTGCGCGCCGCCCTGGAAGTGGTCGTGCGACAGAATCGAGCCGCCTACGATGGGCAGGTCGGCGTTGGAGCCAATAAAGTAGTGCGGGAACAGGTCGACAAAGTCGAGCAGGCAGGTCAGCCCCTTGCGGTCGACGTGCATCGGACGATGCTCAGAGCTCATGGCAATGCAGTGCTCGTTAAAGTACGCATACGGGCTGTACTGGAAGCCCCAGCGCTCGCCGTTGAGCTGAATGGGGATAACGCGCAGATTCTGGCGGGCGGGGTGAGCGCCGCCGTCGGCTGCGGCAGAGCGTCCGGGATAGCCCTCGTTTTCGATGCAGAGCTGGCAGGCGGGATACTTATCTCCCGTGTTCTTTGCAACGCCGGCCGCGGCAATGTCACGCGGGTCCTTCTCGGGCTTCGACAGGTTGATAGTGATCTCGAGGTCGCCCCAGTTGGTGGGGGTGCTCCATTTGATGTTGCGCGCGATGGCGGCGCGGCGCACGTAGCCGGCGTCGCAGCACAGGCCGTAGAACCAGTCGGTCGCGGCGCGGGGCTCGTCGACGCCCATGCGGCCGTTGAATTCCTCGTTTACAATCGAAGGCCTCGGCATCAGCACGCCCATGATGCGCATGGCGATGCGGTCGCGGCCCGATGCCGTGTCCTCGGCGGCACCGTTGGCGACGGCGGCCTCGGAAAGCGCGGCAAGCGTGCCCTCCAGGTCAAAATCGGGGAGCGTATCGGGGTGCAAGAGCGAGAGCTTCTCGTTCTGCAACGCCCAGGTCATGTCGAGCGCGGGGCCCGTGGCGCCGATGCACTCCAGAATGGTGTTGTAGGCCCAGATGCGGTCGTCCTGTCCGATCATCGATCGGTGGATAGCATACTCAGTCAGGCCCTGCGCAGCCTCGCGCACATCAGTCATTACAGCCATGCCGCGTAAGCCCCCTTGTCAGAGATAGCGTAATGACGGGCAGAGCCCTCGCCCAGCCAGCTGTTCATCTTGGTGATAAAGGTGTCGACCAGATCGAGTGGCACAAAGGCCTGGATGGTGCCACCAAAGCCGCCGCCGTGGATACGGACGGCGCCGCGGCCGTCGAGCACGTGCTCGGCCAGTGCCAGGGCATACATCGAGGGCTGCTCGGAGCCCAGCTTGGCAACGACATTCTGCAGGTACATGGCAGAGCTGGCGCCGGACTCGCGCGTCAGGACCAGGAACTGGTCAATGTCGCCGGCGTTCAGAGCTGCCCAGCGCTTGTCGACCAGGCCGTTCTCGTACCAGTAGTGAACGGCGCGCAGGCAGGCGCGGTCACCCAGCTTGGCGCGCAGCTCGGGGAGTTTGGCGTCAAAGTCCGCCACGTTTACCTCGCACAGGCGCGCCTTGCCAAACTCGGCGGCGACGTCCTGCATCTCGCGCGGAACGGCGGCGTAGTCGTCGGTAGCTGCCACATGGTCGGCACCGACCTTAACGAGCACGAGCGCATAGCCGTGATCCTCAAAGTTGAGTTCGAGCTTCTGGGTCTTGGGCTGGGCCTGATCCTCAAAGTCCATGTAGGCGAGTCCGCCCAAGCAAACGGCGGCCTGGTCCATCAGACCGCAGGGCTTGCCGTAGTAGTTGTTCTCGGTGCGCTGGCTCATCTGGGCGAGCGTGACGGGCTCAATGGCGGGCGCGCCCCAGAGCGTCTCCATGGCACGACCGTACGCGGCTTCGACGGCGGCGGAGCTCGAAAGACCGCCGCCCGAGGGGACGGAGCAGGTGAAGGCAAAGTCGAAGCCCTGGGGCTCAACGCCCAGAGCAGCGATTTCGTGGGCCATGCCGCGGACGAGGCTCGCGGACGTGCCCTTCTCGGACTC
>DBFBFY010000032.1:0-14386 GCA_048201615.1 Collinsella sp. | reverse complement strand
CAAGGCGGCGCCGCAGGTAGAGGACGGACAGCGAGCGGGCCGCATTTGAGACAAGGTGACGTGAAACGAAAGGGCGCTGACCTTCTGGTCGCGCCCTTGAAGTTGAACGTCAGATTGTCCAAATGCGGCCCGCGCAGCGTCGGCTGGTCCGCCGTTCGGTAGAACGGCGGAACTTAGACTGCCTGTGCCAGCTTCTCGGCTCGCTCGGCGGCGGCGAGTGCCTCGATGACGGTGCCGAGCTGATCGCCCAGAAGGACGCCGTTGTAGGTGGAGTTGAAACCGATGCGGTGATCGGTCACGCGGTCCTGGGGCTGGTTGTAGGTACGGATCTTCTCGGAACGGTTGCCGTGGCCGATCTGGCTTTGGCGCTCGGCACCGAGCTCTGCCTGCTGCTTCTCGAGCTCCATCTCGTACAGACGGGCACGCAGCATCTGCATGCAGACCTCGCGGTTCTGGATCTGGGAACGCTGCTCCTGTGACTGCACCACGGTGTTGGTGGGCAGGTGGGTGATTCGCACAGCGGAGTAGGTAGTGTTAACGCACTGACCGCCAGGGCCGGAGGCGCAGTAGGTGTCGATGCGCAGGTCGGACTGGTTGATCTGGACGTCGATCTCCTCGGCCTCGGGAAGTACGGCGACGGTAGCCGTGGAGGTCTGAATGCGGCCCTGGGACTCGGTCTTGGGGACGCGCTGGACACGGTGCACGCCGGACTCGTACTTCATAACGGAGTAGACGCGGTCGCCCTCGACCTTGAACTCGATGGACTTAAAGCCGCCGGCCTCGCTGGGGCTGGAATCGAGCACGGTGGTCTTCCAGCCGCGCGACTCGCAAAAGCGCTGGTACATCTTGTACAGGTCGCCGGCGAAGATGGCTGCCTCGTCGCCACCGGCGGCGGAGCGAATCTCGACGATGGTGTTCTTGTCGTCGTTGGGGTCGCTTGGGATAAGCATGTACTTAATGTCTTCCTCGAGCTGGGGAAGCTTGGCCTCGTTTTCGGAGATATCCATCTGGAGCATCTCCTTCTCATCGGCATCGGTAGTATCGTGGAGCATTTCCTTGGCAGCCTCGATATCATCGAGCGCGCCGATGTACTCGCGCGAGGCGGCGATGAGGTCGGACTGGTGCGCGTACTCCTTGTTGAGACGCGTGAACTCCTTGATATCGGAGGCGACGGCCGGGTCGGAAAGCTTCTTCTCGAGCTCCTCGTAGGCCTTGATGATCTTTTCGAGCTTGTCGCGCATGACGGGACTCCTTTATATGCGTGAAGGTGAAAATCGGCAGAATTGATAGGGCGCACGGCGCCACTGCGGGGGTAAGTCCAGCTAGAACATGTCGATCTTCAGATACATGCGCATCCCTTCGCGTACGGGGTACATAATTGCGGTCTAACCCATACATGATAGCGTGCGCAGGCAAACCTGCATATAACCCGCACGGAATGCGACAAAGGGTCAGTCTCTTTCCTTGAATACAACTTCATCCGAACGCCTCCCGCATTCATCCGCACATATACGGATAAATTTGGGAATCCGATACCCTGAGGGCCGGATCGGCCGGCCCCGGGAGATCGGAGGACGCCATGTCCGGAAAGGGCGGGAAGGGCGCCGCGAGGGCGGTCCCGAGGACCCACGGCAGGCTCACCGGGTACGAGCGGGACACGGTCCAGAGGATGCTGAAGCGCAGGGTTCGCTCGGCCACTTCCTCGAGAGGTTCAAGGGCGTATCGACCCGCAGGCTCCACAGCTGCCTGATGTGGTTCAGATGGCTGCGCGAGGCCGCACGCGTCGGGGACAGGACGTCGCTCATGCGCGAGCAGCTCGACGACGGGCGCTACGAAAAGATCCGGAAGAAGATGATGGAGCCGGAGTACGAGTTCCATCTGGAGCCGGACGTGCAAACGGCGGGTTAACATAGCCTTTCACCAAAAAGGGCGAGCGGCCGCGCCCTGCGACCACCCGCCCTCAATCAAAGCCCTTCTCGGCCGCCGTAGCTACCGGTTCCGGCGCCGCAGGATAACGCCTGCGGCGATCAGCACCACCGCGCCGCCCGCGATGCCACCCAGGGCCATCGGCGACAAGCTGGTATCGCCCGTATACGGCAGACCCGGCTTCTCCTCCTTCGGCACCGGTGACTTGCTCGGCGGATTGGTGGGCGGCTCCGTCGGCGGGGTGGTCGGCGGCGTGTACGTGTTCTTGAACACCGGCGCCACGGCGCCGTCATAGGTTACCGTCGCCACCAGATGGCCCGCACCGTCGTCCGTCACCGTCACCGTTACCCGGTGCTCGGCCGCGTCGTACGTCACGTTCTTCTGACCGTCGTCCACCTCGGAGATGCTGTAGGCGTACGTTCCGGGCTTGTCGTACGAGATCGCCTCGAAGCCCACCGTGCCGTCCGCCGCGTTCTTTGCGGTCTGCAGCACCTTGCCGTCGGCATCCTTCAGCTGGAAGGAGAACTGCCCTTCCTTCAGGTCCTCGCCGCTCAGCACCTTGGAGGCCCCCAGCTTCACCTCAGTCGCGGCCGGCGCGTAACTGTTGCTGAACGCCACCGCATCCGCAGCCTTGCCGCCCTTGCTGTAGGCAACCTGCGCCTCCAGCGCGTGCGTCTCCGCATTCTCCGTCACCGTCACCGTCGCGGTAAAGACCGTCGTGTCGTAGGTGACGCCGTTCGCCGTCGCCCCTGCCCGCTCGGACACGGTGTAGACGTACGTCCCCACCTTGTCCAGCTGCAGCGGCGCGAAGCCGAACGTGCCGTCGGCGCCGTTCTGCACCGTCTGCACCACGTTACCGTCGGCGTCCTTCAGGTCGAAGAAGAACTCACCCTCGGCCAGGTCGCGGCCGGTCAGAGCCTTCGTTCCGGTAATCGTCGCCGTCGTTGCCGTCGGCGTGTAGGTGTTGGTGAAGGTCAGATCCGCAGCCGTCTTGTTCGCCGTCGCGGTCAGCTGGCCGCTGCCGTCATCGGTCACGTTCACCGTTACGTCCAGCACCGCATCGCTGTAAGTGATGGTGCCATCTTGGCCCGCAACCTCCTTCACCTGGTACGCATGCGAACCAGTTGCGGTGTACGAGATGGCCTTGAAGGTAAACGCTTTACCCACGTTCGTGGTCCGGTCGATCTCCTGCCCGGTGGCCACGTCAATCAGCGCGAATGTGAACTCGCCATCGGCGGGCGTCCGCGTGGTGGCCGGGTCGGCATTCTCAAGCACCTTGGTGCCAGAGATCTGGTAGGAGGTCTGACCCGGCTGGTAGCTGTTCGCAAACGTCATGGTATTGGGGGTGACGCCGTTCTCGGTGCCCTCGCTCGGTTTCACCGTAGAGCTCTCTACCACCAGCTTGCCGTCGTTGTTGTCCTTCACCACGTAGGTCAGGGTGTACGTCTTGCCGGTGTAGGTCACGCCCGGCACGCCCGGCGCGCCGTCCGTCGGCTGCACCTCACGGACCGCGAAGGGAAAGGTGCCCGCATGGTCGAAGGTCAGCTCGTTAAAGTAAACCTTGCCCTTGGCGTCGTTCTTCTGGGTCTGGAGCACCGTACCGTCAGACCCCACCAGCTCGAAGGCGAAGTCTCCCGCCTTTAGCTGATAGCTGCCGTCGTGCACGTCAACGCTCTTGGTGAGGGCGATCGCGCCGGAGTTCGTCGCCTTCGCCTTGTAGGTGTTGGTGAAGGTGGGCTTCGTGGCGTCCGCGCCGTCGTAGGCGACGCTCGCCTGCAGCGTGCCGGCATTGTCCACAACCGTCACCACGGCATGATGCACCGCGTCGTCGTAGGTCACGTAGGCCAGATCACCCTTCCGCTCCACGATAGTGTACTCGTACGTGCCCGGCTTCGCGTAGGAGAAGGCGTCGAAGTTAACACTTCCGTCCGCGCCGTTGGTCGCGGTCCGGACGGGCTTGGCCCCGGCAAGCTGCTCAGCAGTCATTTTGCCCTCGTACACATCGAAGGTGAACTCGCCGTCCTTGGGGACGATCGGCGTGTTGTCGTCCTTCTTCACATAGCTCTTCTGCGCACCGAGGGCCAGACCGGTCGCGGCCGGCTGGTAGGTGTTGGTGAAGGTATCCGAGCCGGATGCGCTCGTCACGATCGCCTTCGCATTCAGTGCTCCGTTCCCGCCGTCTGTGACCGTCACCGTATAGGTGAGGGCATGATTGTCATAGACCATGCCCGGCTCCGCGCCCGGCTTCTCCGCGATGGTGTAGGCGAAGTCCTTGCTCGCGGCGCCGCCCAGGTCGGCGAGCTCGAAGTCGCGCGTGAACTTCACCGTGCCATCGGCCTCGTTCTTCGCGGTGTCGAGCACCTTGCCGTCGGCGTCCTTCAGCTCGAACGTGTATTCGCCGCCCTTCAGCTTGGTGTCGTGCGTGAAGCCCGGCGCGACCGCAACGACCTTGGTCGCCGTCAGCTCCACGGATCCCTTTGCGGTGTAGGTGTTCGTGAAGGTGGGGGCATCGGCCTTGTCACCATCGTAGGCAACGGCGGCGTCCAGCTTGCCAGCTTTGTCCATGACCTTCACCGCGGCATGGTGCACCGCGTCGTCGAAGGTCACGTGGGACAGGTCGCCCTTCTTCTCCACGATGGTGTACTTGTACTCGCCGGCCTTGGTGTAGTTGATGGCCGGGAAGGTGACGGTGCCGTCCTCGCCGTTCTTGGCGCTCCGGATGGGTTGCTTGCCCTTCAGCTGCTCGGCCGTCAGATCGCCCTCGTACAGGTCGAAGGCGAACTCGCCGCCCTTGAGCGCAGCCGGCGTGCTGTCGGACTTCACATAGGCCTTCTTCGCCGCGAGCGTCACCGAGGTCTCGGCGGGCTGATACGTGTTCTTGAAGGTCGGGATATCGTTCTTGCCGTCGTAAGTGACGGTCGCCTTCGCCTTGTCGCCCTCCGCCTTCACCGAGACGTGAACCCTCACCTCCGTGGAATCGTAGGTGATGGTCGAATCGCTGCCAGCGACCTCCTTGAGCGTGTAGTCGTACTCGCCCAGGTTCAGGCCCTTGACGGTCAGCTTGACCTTGCCATTCTTATCGTTGGTGCCGCGAGCGTCCTCATTGCCGTCCTGGTCGTACAAGCCGAAGGTGAACGCATCGGCCGTCAGGTCCTTGCCCGCGAGAACTTTCGTGGCCTCAACGGTGACGTCCGCCGTCGGCTTCGTGTTGGTGAAGGTCGGCACGGCCTTCTCACCGTCGTAGGTGACGGTCGCCTTCAGCTCGCCCTTTTCGTCGGTGACCTTGACGTGGACCTTCACGCCCTTCGCGTCGTAGACGACGGTCGAGTCGGCGCCCTTCACCTCCTTGATGGTGTAGTCGTGGTCGCCCGGCGTAGCGTAGTCGATGGCTGCAAAGGCGACCTTGCCGTCCTTCTCGTTTTGGACAGTCTGGACCACGCTGCCGTCCTTGTCGAGCAGCTGGAACGTGAAGTCACTCCCCGCGAGCTCACCGCCCGTGAAGCGCTTCGTCGCCTTGAGCGTTACCGAGGTCTCCTTCGGGCGGTACGTGTTCGTGATCACCGCAATCTGATCGTCGATCACCTGAGATGTGGCGGTGCCATCATCCTTATAGATCTGCTCCATTTTGACGACTGGCTCGGTCAGATTTCCCTTGCCGTCATCCTTCACCGTTACGGTCACTTTGTATTCGGCGCTGGAGTAGCTGACACCGCCCAGCCAACTGGAATCGCTCTTGGCGGGCGTAGTCTCGGCAATGTAGTAGGTGTACTTGCCAGGCTTCTCATACTTAATCTCTCCGAAGCTAAATTCTTCGGCGCTCGTAACGGTCTTCTCGACCTGCTTCATGCCGGCCACGGGCGCTGCCGTGGCACCATCAGGCATCGGCGTTCCATCGGCGGCGCGCAGGCAAAGCTCGAAGCTGTCGGCGCTAGTCCACTCACGGCCGGTGAACTTCTTCTTCGCCTTGATGCCTGTGAGCGTCACCGAAGACTTCACGCTGTAGCTGTTGGTGAACACCAGCTTGTTGTCTTTGGCCACCGTGCCGTCGGAATTCTGCGGGGCAATCCTGCCCGAGATGCTATCGCCTTCTTCAGTCAGATTCTTGTCACCCTGCTTGCGGCCGGTCAGCTTATAGCCCGCGGGCATCTTGCCTGCGCCGGTCAGCTCCTGCACCGCGTACTGGTCACCCTCGGCGAGACCGTACACGCGGATCGTCTGGTCGGCCGTGATGGTCTGCTCGCGGCCGTTCTCGAGGTCGAACATTTTGCCGACCTGCTTCTCGCTTGCGGTCCCCGCGTTCTCAAACACCGCGGCCTTGTACGTCTTCCCCGCCGTCGTGGGCACGGTGAACTTGAAGGTGAACCCCGCGTCCGGTTTTCCCGTCAGGCCCGCTGGCACCATGACCTTCTTCATCACCTCGAGGCTCGCCTCGCGTTCGTTCGCCACGCGCACGCAGGTGGCGCCCGTAAACAGGGCGTTCAGATTCATGTCGCCCAGGTCGGCGCGGGCGCCCTTCGCATTAGTGTCACCAAACACGTCCTGCGTGATGCCCATACGTATCCAGCCCGTCTCGGTCTCCAGGCGGTAAGGTTCGTCCTTCTTGGTGGGCCCATACTGGTAGACACGTCCATTGGCGCCGTACTTAAGATGTACCTCATTCTCGCCGCCCTTGGCGTCATTGTTCCAGGAAAGGTTGCCGTTGCCGTCGAGCGTCCCGTCGGACGTCTGGCGCTGGCCCTTGATCCACGTGAGCGTGTTGTCAATGTCGCCCTCTGCGCCAAACTGGCCCAGGCTCTTCATGAGCGAGCCCACGCCCACGAACGTCGAAACGCCGTCATCAACTGTACCAGCATCGGCGTGGACGCCGTAGTCGTCCACAATCACCTTGATGAGCCTGTCATTAAGCAGGAAGCCATTGGGCGCCGAGACCTCCTTCAGGAAGTAGGTACCCTTCACGAGCGGCTCGCTACTGTCGCTCGTAGACGGGAATACGCCCGCCCCTTCGAGCTTGACCGGGTTGGCGACCGACCTCGTCGTCAGGGTGTCGTAGGGGGCCTGGTCGCCATCGAGCACGGCCTTGCCGTTCGCATCCGTAGTCACCTGGGTGGACTTGTAAAGGCCGAACTTCGCCCCGTCAACGGGCTTACCCTCGGTATCGGTCTTCTGCACGAACAGGCGATTCTGGATGTTCGTGACGAGCAGGCGCGTGGCGAACTGCCGCTTGAAGTTCGTGCCGTCTGCGATGTCGTCGCTGTACACGTGGACTGTGTTCTTAGGCGTCGCGTCGCCGATCGAGCTCGCCGTTGTGTGGTAGATGGCCACCGTGTACTCGGCATCCTTGCGGGCATCACCGCTCAGCAGGTAGTAGTACTTGGAGATGTCACCGGGCAGATTTTGAATCTCTACCTGGTACTGGCCGCTTGTGTTGAGCGTGAAGGCGTGCAGGTCCTTCTTCGCCGCCTCGATAGCACCGGTCATGCCCGGCTCCTTGGCGAGGGTGTATCCCGCTCCCGTCGATGGGTCGCCCGACACGGCGTACCAATTGCTCGGATCTTTGATACCTGTGCCTGCGCTTTTGTCGCGCTTGAGCACCACAGCGAACAGTATGCCGGAGTCCAGATTGACGGTCTTGTCGGACTTCGTCAGGTCATTCTTTGCCTTGTACACGGTCGACGGCGCGGTGATGGTCTCCTTCGCGGCGGCGAACGCACCGGTCTTCCACACGACGCTGCCCGCGTCCATACCGCCGCGGTTGATGATGACGCCGCCCGCGCCGTTCTCAGCGCTCGCGGGCACGTACTCGAGCTGCATGCTACCACCCGTCGCCGCGAGACTCGAGCGGTATCCCTCGGGTACGCGCGTCTCCTTCAGGAGGTAGTACTTGTTGTTGTCGTGATCCTTGTTGTAGAGATCGTCGAAGTTGATGACGCCGTTGTCCACGTCGTTCGTGAGCGTTAGGTGGCCGGCCTCGTCCGTGGTACCGGAGCCGATGAGCTCGCCCACGGTCTTGAAGTCCTTGTCGGTCTTATAGAGCTTGAACTCGGCACCCTGTACGAACTTGCCGTCCTGGTCGAACTTGATGATGTCGGACTCGGGCACCGTCACGAGGTTGAACTTGAGCTCCATGTTGGAGTCGGTGGCGCCGCGCTCCAGGTAGAAGAACTTGAGGGTGTGGTTGGTGCCGTCGGCGAAGGTGTTGCCGTTGAAGCCCGAAGTGTCCTTATTCGCCTTCTGGTACTTGTTCTTCAGTGTGCCGTCGTTATTGCCGTTCACCTTAATGTCGCCCGTACAAAAGTTGATGCTCAGACTCGCGCGGTTGTGAATACCGCCGATATCACCCACGAGGACATCGTCGATGAACACCCAGACGTCATCATCGCCGGCGAACTCGAACACCATGTCGTCGCCCGCGTTCGTCTTGCCGCCAGCAGGCTGCACGAATCGCGTGGACATTGAGAGGCCGAAGTGGTGGTTGACGGGGCGGCCATCGTTGTAGCGCGAATCACCGGTGTTGTCTGCCTTGATGCCGGTTTGGACGAGCCGGCCGTTTTCCTCTTTGAGCACCTTGTCTGCCGCGTCGAACGGGAAGAACTGACCCTGGTGGGACGAATCGCCCACTTTGTCAATGCCCCAGGTGTCATAGATGTCGAAGGCATTCTTGTCAGCGTTGTAGGCTGCGTAGTTTTTGGAGCTGTCATAGACGTAGTAGCCGTTCTGAACCTTGAGGAGGCCCGTCACGCCAAAATGGGACGTCTTGCCGATCTGGGCAGAGGAATCGAACAGGTAGCAGAGGGACTCGCCGCCCCAGGTTTTGGAAAGCTGCGGATAGCCGTCTAAAAGCGTGTTGTTGACAATGCCGGGCTGCGGGTTCGTGTTGCCCGTCCAATGGTTGAGCGACTCACCACCCTGGCCGTCGTTAAACTGGAACCGGTGGTTTGCGTTGACGCCGCCGTTGCCGGAAACCGACAGATGGTTATCGGGATTCACCCAGTAATCAAACAGGTTGATTGTTGTCCCCGAAGGCGAAATCGTCGTAACCGTGTGGTCCGAAAACGCCGCTTCCGCACGGGTCGGCAGGAAGAAACTCGCCGTCAGCGCGACGGCGAGGGCCAAAACAATCACATATGGCGAGACCGGGCGCAGCCCACGACGACGGCCATAAGACATGACGGACCACCGCTCGCGCGGCCGGTGTTCACCAGGAAGTTCCCTGCTTAGACGCCCCCCCGGTAGCATTATTCACGAGTCGAGACGTCGTCTCTCTGAGCTCCTGCATAATTTCCTCCCCAGTCACACGGCGACCTGCCCGGGTGCTCCCCGGGGGCCGAGGCAGTCTGGCACATGCCCGCAGTCGTTCAAGGAATACCAACCCCAGCATATGTCTCTTAAGATATCTTAGTCTTATTCTATGACAGTTTTTGTCTCATTACCGATGAAATCGGCTCAGTCCCTTTGTCGCATGCTAGAGCGTGTGGAGCAGGGCGATGAGGAAGCGGATGCCTTGGAGGTAGGCGCGACGGGTGATGCGCTCGTTGGTGCCGTGGACGCCGCGGTCGCATTCGTCATCGTCGACCACAAAGGCGGAGAAGCGAATGCACTCGTGGCAAATGCGCTGGTAGTTGGCGGCATCGGTTGCACCAATCACGGTCGAGGGCACGATGCTCATCGGCTCTTGGCCCACCGCAGACGATCCGTTTTCCTCCGTCGGCTTGGGATCACGGAAATAGCGGGCGGCGATGGCGCGAACGGCCTCGAGCCCCGGTCCACCGACACGCGGAGACGGCGAAGGCTCGGAGCTGCCGGGGCCCAGCTCCACTTCGACACAACCGGCAAGGTCCGCCCCGGCAACCGCCTCACGGCAGCGCGCCACAACGTCGACCACGCTCGTACCCTCGAGCATGCGGAAGTTAATGTTGGCCCACATATCCTGCGGCATTACGTTGGCGCCGGTGCTGCCACCCTCGATCTGCGTGGGCGCGCAGGTGGTCGTCACCAGCGGATAGAGCTTTTTGCTGGCGAGGCAATCGCGGACAATGGCATCCCCGTTGGCGGCAATTTCATCGGCCGTGTAGAGCCCCAACTCGACGAGTTGAGCGGCAAGCAAGTCGGTCACGCGCGTCGGCCACTCGATATCGCAGATTGCGGTGATGGCACGGCTGAGCACCTCGAGCGATGTGCCGCCGTAGGGGTTGGACGAATGCCCGCCCTCACTCTTCGTCTTGAGTATGATATCGGCGTAACCCTTCTCCGCGAGGTCGGCATGCATAAGCCAGCCCTCGCCCGCGCCATACTCGGCAGCCGAAACAATACGGTAGTCACCCTCGTCGATCAGATATTCAAGTTCAACGCCACGCTCCTCGAGTACACGACCGATCGCCCCCGCGCCGTACTGCGTGGTTTCCTCGTCCTGGCCAAAGGCGAGCAGCAGGGTACGCTTGTGCTCCCAGCCGTGCGCGAGCGCATACTCAACCGCCTCGAGAATGCCTGCGACCTGGTCTTTCATATCGATGGCGCCGCGACCCCAAATGTAGGTGTCGTCCACATGTCCGCTAAAGGGGGCATGCGTCCAGTCAGCCTCGGTGCCGGGTACCACGGGAACCACGTCCATGTGGCCCATGAGCATAATGGGCTTGAGGGCAGGGTCGGAACCGCTAAGCGTCACCAATAGCGAATGGTCGATAAGCTCGACCTTACCCGCCGTAAATACGTGCGGCCAAGCCTGCTGCATATACGCGCGCAGGTCGTCGAACGGCTGCCAGTTCACCGCCTCGGCATCCATACTCGAGATGGTCGGAAACGACAGCACGCGGCCCAGGCGCTCGCACGCACCAGCTTCGTCCAAATCGGCAAAATCATCCTCATGCGCAAAGAAGCGCCAAACCTCGGCCATGACATCCTTTCGATTGTGATGACGAGGGCCGCCCCACGGGAGCGGCCCTGTCATGCAAACATTTGCGGTCGGTTACTTGTCCTCGAGATAACGCGAGAGGAACTCGCGGGTGCGCTGGTGTTTGGGGTTGCCAAAGAGCTCGGCCGGCGCGGCGTCCTCGAGCACCACGCCCTTATCCATAAAGACCACGCGGTCGGACACGGTTCGGGCAAAGGCCATCTCGTGCGTGACGACGACCATGGTCATGCCGTCGGCCGCGAGCTTGCGCATGACCTCGAGCACCTCGCCCACGATCTCGGGGTCGAGTGCCGAAGTCGGCTCGTCGAACAGCATGATCTGCGGATTCATGCACAGGGCGCGTGCGATGGCTACGCGCTGTTTTTGACCACCGGACAGGCGGCCCACGGCGGCGTGCGCGAACTTTTCGAGTCCCACGCTCGTCAGATGCTCCATCGCAATTTTTTCAGCCTCGGCCTTGCTCATCTTTTTGAGCATGACGGGCGCAAGCGTGCAGTTGTCGAGCACGTCCATGTTGTTGAACAGGTTAAAGCCCTGGAACACCATGCCGATGTCCTCGCGGAGTTTATTGATATTGCAGCGCTCGGCCGTAAGGTCCTGGCCGTGGAACCAGATGTGGCCCGCGTCCGGGGTCTCGAGCAGATTGAGGCAGCGCAGGAAGGTCGACTTGCCCGAGCCCGAGGCGCCGATAATGGTGACGACCTCGCCGGGGTTAACGGACAGGTCGATGCCCTTGAGTACCTCGAGCGAGCCGAAGCTCTTGCGCAGGCCCTCAACGCGGATGAGCGGCTCATTGGTCTGTGCGGCGGCCGCAACGCCGGTAGTGGCGGTATCTGCCATGATGATTCTCCTCGTCTTAAGCCTAGTTAGAGCTGGACAGCGTGGCCGGAGCCTCGGCACCGAGCTTTTTGCCAAAGGCTTCGAGCAGGCGGCTCGCCACGAGCGTCAGGATCAGGTAGACCACGAGCGCCACGCAGTAGACCTCCATCTGGCGGTAGTACACGCCGGCGACCGTGGTAGTAGCGTACATAAGGTCGAACACGCCGATGACCGAGAGCACCGACGAATCCTTGATGTTGATGATGAGCTCGTTGGTGAGCGCCGGAATCGCATTTTTAATGCCCTGGGGGAACACGACTTTGCGCATGGCCTGCCACTGCGACAGGCCCAGCGATCGCGCCGCCTCGGCTTGGCCGGGATCGATGGACTCGATGCCGCCGCGCAGGACCTCCATCATGTAGGCGGTGGAGTTAAGCGAGATGGTGACGAGGCCGGCGGTAAAGGTGCTCCAGATCTGGTTGGCCTGGGCGGTCTCGAAGCCCATGCCGCGCAGAACGGTAAAGCCCGCGTAATAGATAAGCAGGCCCTGGACCATCATGGGCGTGCCGCGCACAATGGTGGAGTAGACGGTCGCGAAGCCGCGGCCGATACTCTTAAAGAAACGCACCAAGTCGTTGTCCACGCGGTCGAACGTCTGAATGCGCAAAAACACAAAGAGCAGTGCCAGGAAGAAGGCGATGACGGTGCCGAAGGTGGCAAGCGCGATGGTGATTTCGATGCCGCGGATGAAGAAGTCGCCGCTCTTGTAGGTCATGTAGACCAGGCTCGACAAAAAGTCGCTGGGGTTGGAATCCGAGACAATGCTCACCTGCACCAGGTCGATAAACGACATGATGCAGCGGTCCACGAAAAAGATCGCTGCGATGGCGACCACAACATAGCTACCCAGGCGCGCGCCGCGGCGGAAACGCTCGGAGGCGAACGGCGACTTTTCGCGATAGTCGTTCCAGTGCATGAGCTTGGTGACGAGTGCCGCCGCCGACACGACGACCCAGGCCCACAGGATCGCCCAAAGGCAGTCCTGGAAGATGCCAGTGGGCGCCAAAAAGCTCAGCGGCGTGGGGTTGCGCTGGCTAAACGCCAGGCCAAGCGCCGCGATGACGCTCGTGCCCAGGTATACGTAACGGTGATCGGCCTTGATAAAGGAGGCCAGGCGATTGACGGTTTTCATGCTGCCTCCCTATGCCGGCTGACGGTCGAGGCACGCGTCCCACATTTGGTCGCGCTCCTCTTGGCTAATGCCCTTGAGTGTCTTGTCGATGAGCTTAAGCAGTTTGTCCGAGCCCTTGCGGCAGCCGACGTTTGCCGCGACCTCCTGCTTAAAGCCCTCGCCTTCGGCAAAATGAATGGGAACGATGCCCGGGTTTTGAGCCATATAGCCCTTCTCGTTCTCGGTGTTGTAGGTCACGGCGTCGCAGGTGCCCTGCAGCAGGTTCGAGAACACCGTGGGGACGGAGTCGACCGGGTTTTTGTGCACAACGCCCGGGATCTCGTCGATGACGGTGTCGAGCATGGTGTCCTTTTGGCCGAGCACCGTGGCACCGCTAAAGTCGCTAAGCTTGGTGGCGTTTTGGTAGGGCGAGCCCTCTTTTACGAATAGGCCAAAGTAGCCAATGAAGTACGGGTCGGAGAAGCCGACCGACTCTTCGCGCTCGGGCGTGGCGCTCATGCCGGCGATGATGAGGTCGATTTGGCCGTTGTTGAGCGAATCGATAAGGCCCGAGAAGCTCTGCTTGACGGCAACGGGCTCGCCACCGAGGGCCTTGCAGACGATCTTGGCGATCTGCACGTCGTAGCCATCGGCATAGGCGCCCTGTACGTTGTCGATGGGGATGGTGTACTCGCTGGCTTCGGAAACCTGCCAGTTGTACGGGGCGTAGGCCGCCTCCATGCCAATGCGGATCTTATCCTTGCCGATCACGGAATCGGACAGGTCGTCGCGACCGCCGCCCGTCGTGGGCTGAACTACTTCCGGCGTGGAGGGGCGCTGGCAGCCGGCAAGTGCGCCGGCGACGACAGAAGCGCTCGCAGCGAGAGCGCTACCCAAAAAGATGCGACGGCTGCACACCGGCTGTGGATGCGCGTCGCGTTGATGGGGAGAATGCATAATCTGCCTTCCCTGTTGAATCGTATGCTGACGACTTAACAGGATATACGCCAGCGACCAGCAGTGCAGCACAAGCTCGAAAAATTAATAGACACATGGTAGTCATTGGGGATGTCGATGTTTTGGCAATGCCGGCGAGCGACGTCCAGAGCGAACAAGTGGCATGAAAAAGACAAGGCATGACCAGAAGGTCTATGCCTTGCCTTTTGAATGACAAATTATCGCTCTGGACGGCACGCAGCATCGACCGAGCGGCGGAACCTCTAGAGCAAGGTGACGCTAAAGCTGCGTTTATCGGTAGCGCCGGGGGCCAAGGTGATGGTGTTGACCTTGTGCTCAAAGACGTCGTCCTCGGTGGACATGGTGGTGTGACCGGTCCAAGGCTCGAGCGCCACAAACGGAGCGTCGTTGGCGGCAGACCACACGCCGATGTACTTAAAGCCCTCAAAGTCGATCTTGACGCCGTGGCCCGACTTGCGGCCGCGCAGCGTGAGCGTGGAGCCCGGGGTATCGGTGAACATGATGGCGTCGTTATCGAAGCTGCGGTGCGTGATGGGCAGCACGTCCGAGTTATCGGGAGCCTTGTAGCTACCCTCGAACGTCAT